>JAGWTK010000215.1 GCA_028876035.1 Bacteroidota bacterium | reverse complement strand
AGAACGGCATCGGTCTTCCCAGGGCACTCCGTTCGTATTTTGGCGCGGATGTTTTGGTATAATTCCTGTCTCGTTAAAATAGCCACCGACCCCGCAAAGGATGCCCGAAAATGGTTTTCTTTGCGTTCCTGTTCACCCAATATAATATTATGTGGGATTCGCTCGCCCGACTGGTACTGAGATACAAAATGCTTTGGCTTTTTTTGCTGGCTGCCCTCACGGGCTTTATGGGCTGGCATGCATCAAAAGTGCAGTTGAGCTACGATTTCACCGGGGCGATTCCGACCGACAATCCGCGCTTTCAATATTACCAGCAATTCCGCAAACAGTTTGGGGAAGATGGCAACATGATGGTGATTGGTGTGCAAAGTCCGGCCCTGTTTGAAGAAAAGACCTTTACCGATTTTGCGAAACTGGCAAAAGAATTAAAAGAAGTAAAGGGCGTAGAGAATGTGCTGGCCATTCCCTCTGCCATCGACCTGGTGAAAGATTCCGCCGCCGAAAAATTACAGGCTGTGCCTTTATTCACGGCAGCACCCTCAGGTAACAATGGCTTTCATTTCGAACACTACGACAGCAGCCTGCACCGCTTTTTCGCACTGCCGTTTTATAAGGGGCTTTTATACAACCCGAACACCAATGCCACCTTAATGGCGGTTCGGATCAACAAAGACATTCTGGTCACTAAAACCCGATCGGTTGTGATCGGCAATATCGTTCGCATTGCAGATGAATTCGGCAAACGGAACAATATTACCCTGCATTACAGCGGCCTGCCCCTGATTCGTACGCAGCTCGCAGACCGAATGAAAAAGGAAATGCGCTGGTTCCTGATCGGCTCGGTGTTGTTGTCCGCCGTAATCCTCATGCTCTTCTTCCGGAGTTTCAGCACAATGTTGTTGTCCCTGGGCGTAGTACTCATCGGTGTGGTATGGAGCATCGGAACACTGCATCTGTTTACTTATAAAATCACATTGCTCACGGTATTGGTGCCGCCCCTGATCGTGGTAATTGGCATTCCCAACTGTATTTACTTCCTGAATAAATACCATATAACCTACAAAGAAACCGGTAACAAGCAGGAGGCACTGATAAAAATGGTAAGCAAGATGGGGATAGTTACCCTGTTCTGCAATATTGCGGCGGCCATCGGCTTTGCCGTGTTTGCGCTTACCAAGAGCCCTATCCTGAAAGAATTCGGTGCTGTAGCGGGCATCAATATATTTTGTTTGTTCCTTATCTCGCTGGTGCTGATACCAGCGGTATTGTCGTACCTGCCCCCGCCCAAAGAAAGGCATACAAAATACCTGGAGAACAAATGGCTGCAGGCACTTCTCGATAAACTGGAGGTCTGGGCACTCAACCACCGTAAAATCGTATATGCATCAACGGTAGTATTGCTGCTTGTTTCAGTAGCAGGTATCGCACGCCTGCGTTCAGAAGGGTTTATCGTGGACGATTTGCCCAAGACGGATCGGATTTATGCCGACCTGAAATTTTTCGAGCACAATTTTAAGGGGGTAATGCCGCTGGAAATCGTAATTGATACCAAACAAAAAAATGGATTGCGCAGACGTCCGCTCGAAACATTTGCTGCGATTGATTCTTTGTCGGCCTGGTTTGCGGCCCGGCCGGAAACAGCCCGCCCGCTCTCGATCGTCGAAGGCCTCAAGTTTGCCCGTCAGGCTTATTATGATGGTGACAGTGCTAATTACGGTTTGCCCAACTCTTTTGATATAAGTTTTCTGTCGTCTTACCTCAGCACCAAGCCCGACAGCAGTAATGCAAAAGCCAATGTAATGAGCGGGCTCCTCCTTTCATTTATGGACAGCACCCGCCAAAAAGCCAGGATAAGTGTGAACATGGCAGATATCGGTAGTAAACAATTGCCGCTGTTTCTCGACAGTGTGCAGCAACAAGCCAATCATTATTTCGACTCATCAAAGTATAATGTCCAGTTTACGGGCGCGAGCGTTACCTTCCTCGAAGGCACGAGTTTTATCATAAAAGGACTGCGCGACAGTATCCTCTGGGCCTTTGGGTTGATTGCACTGTGCATGCTGTATTTATTCCGATCCGTGCGTATTCTTTTCTGCTCTTTGTTGCCTAATATCATACCACTCGTAATGACTGCCGGCGTGATGGGCTGGGCCGGCGTTGCCCTGAAACCCTCTACGGTGCTGGTTTTTAGCATTGCATTGGGTATTGCAATCGATATTACCATTCGTTTTTTGGTCAACTTCAAACAAATTCAGCAAGACAGTCAGAAGACCCTTAGTGAACTTGTCATAGAAACCATCCACTCCACTGGTATTAGTATTATTTATACCTCAATGGTATTGATTGCAGGATTTATCATCTTCTGCTTCAGCGGCTTTGGCAGTACCCAGGCCCTGGGATGGCTTACCTCGCTTACATTGGTGGTGGCCACTTTCACTAACCTTATCTTGTTGCCCTCCCTACTGATCAGTATCAACCGAAAAAAATAGCGGAAAAGCCCACTCCACGCAGCATTTGGCCCCTGAAACTGTCTTTTTATTTGCTGGTCTGAAACGGCCGGCTAAATTTGCATTCCTTTTTCTTAACCAAACAAAACTGTCATGAGAAGACTCCTATTACTGCTGGGAGTGGTATTGGCTTGTGTACAAGTCTTTGCTCAACAGCGGACCATCACCGGAAAAGTCACTGACGCGAACGGAAACCCCGTACCAAATGCTTCAGTGGTTATCAAAGGAACCAACATCGGAACGACCACCACTACAGATGGTGTGTACTCCCTCAACGTACCGGCGACTGCCCGCGTACTGGTCATTTCTTCTATCGGACTCACTTCACAGGAAATCAGCATCGGAAACAAGGGTGTTATCAATGCTTCATTGGTATCGGCCGACAAAAACCTGTCGGAAGTGGTAGTAGTTGGGTACGGTACCCAGCGTAAGAAAGATCTTACAGGTAACGTGGCTTCGGTAAACGGTAAAGCCGTTGCCGACAAACCCGTTCAGAGTTTTGAACAGGCGCTCGGCGGCCGCGCTGCCGGCGTTCAGGTAAACATCCCGAACGGTGTTTTGAATAACCCCCCCGTTATCCGTGTGCGTGGTACAAACTCCATTTCACTGAGTTCTTATCCGCTGATTGTGATCGATGGCGTGCCCACTTTCACTGGCGACCAGGGTTCTTCCAACGCTGCTGCGAATGCACTGGCGAGCATCAACCCAAGTGATATCGAAAGCATTGATATTGCTAAAGACGCTGCATCTGCTGCTATCTATGGTAGCCGTGCTGCCAATGGCGTAGTGTTCGTTACTACGAAAAAGGGTAAAGCCGGAAGAGCAAGGGTGAATTATGACGGATGGCTGAGCTGGTCAAAAGCACAGCGCCTGCCAAACCTGCTGAACGCACAGCAGTATACCGATTTGAAAAACGAAGGCTTGGTGAATGCAGGTACTTATAATGCTGGTCCAACCAACCCCAACTTTTTTGCCCTTACCAACGGGCCCGATGGCAAACCCATCGATACCCGCTGGTATGATTATGTATACCGCAGTGCGTTTTCACAAAGCCATGCAGTAAATATTTCTGGGGCGAACGACAACACCAGCTATTATTTCTCTTTTGGTTATACTGATCAGCAAGGTATCATCAAAAGAAACAATTTCAGCCGTAAAAACATCCTCGCCAACGTAGATCAGAAAGTAAACAAAGCCATCAGCATCGGTGGTAAAATGGCCTTCTCTTATGAAGAAAACCTGGCAGCTACCAGCTCCGGTTCGCTCAACGGCGAGGCTTTCAATACCGCAGGTCTTGGCCGCGCGGCTTTTGTGATTGCTCCCAGCGTTGCGCCGTATAATAATGACGGCTCGTACAATGTGAATGCGAACGGTCTGGTAGGTGTAATGGGTAACAAAGTTGGGCAAGTTGGATTTTACAACCCCGTTCCTACACTTGACCTGAACAGCTCCAATAGCTTTGGCAATCACCTTCAGGGTAATGTTTACCTTCAGATTAAACCTGCACAATGGTTAACTCTGAAGAGCTTGTACGGTGTAGATTACCTCTACCTCGACAATAACATCTTTAATAGTCCGGTTACAGGGGAAGGTTTCCCTGTCGGCTCTGCCACCAGCAACTATAACAAGGGGCAAACCTATATTTGGACTAATACAGCGCAATTCGATTACAGTCTGGCCGAAAAGCACAATTTTAACCTGGTGGTGGGTAACGAACAGCAGCGTGGTGTGGGTTCAGGGTTTGGCGTGAACCGTTCCACAGTTTCTGACCCATACTACACAAATATTCAGGGTGGATTTACTCAGGTCGCACTCGCTGCAACCAGCGGTAATATAGGAGAGAACTACCTCATCTCAAATTTTGGTCGTCTTAACTATAACTTCAATCGTAAGTATCTATTGTCAGGAAGCTTGCGTCGCGACGGTGCTTCGCAACTTGGTGCAAATACCAAATACGGAACTTTCTGGGGCGCCTCTGCGGGTTGGGAAATTGCGCGCGAAAATTTCTGGGCCGCTGCGCATCTCGACAAGGTATTCAGCAGTTTCAAACTTCGTGGTAGTTATGGAAGGGTAGGAAACATAGCTGGGTTAACTAATTTTGGAACTTTATCAACCTTTGGGGCTGGTGTCTATGCCACCAATCCAACCCTCGGGTTTAACAACGCCGGAAACCCGAATCTTCAATGGGAAACCAGCACAAAACTGGATTACGGCGTATCCTTCGGTTTATTAAATGACCGTGTGACAGCGGATCTGGCATTTTATAAGAATAATATAGACGGATTAATATTGAATGTAACCCAACCTCCGTCAGCAGGCTTACCCAATCCCATTGCTACCAACGTGGGTACGATGTACAACAAAGGCATTGAACTTACCCTGGGCGCAAATGTGATTTCCAGCAAAACATTCTCTTGGAATACTTCATTCAACTTCTCTTACAACAAAAATGAAGTGACTTCACTGGCACCAGGTCTGCCTTCATTGATTACTTCTACCTCAGGTCTGGAATCAGTTAATATTACACTGCCTGGTTATTCTGTAGGTACACTCTACGTAACCCGTACCAACGGTATTGATCCCGCTACAGGTCGCCGCATATTCGTGAACAAAGACGGTAAGAACATTTTGTTCCAGCATGTGGCACCGGCCGGACAATTCCGTTTCACCAACACAGACGGTACCGTTGCGCAGTTAGTTAGCTCTGCAGATGCAAAACCCTACCTCAATACCAGTCCGAAATATTTTGGTGGGTTCGACAACACTTTCCGGTTCAAGAATTTTGAGCTGAACGCGTTGCTGACCTATCAGCTTGGCTTCTATGTGTATTATGGAAGTAATGCAGGTTTGCACGATCAGCGTTTCTGGAACAATGCCAACGATATCCTTGACCACTGGAAGAAATCCGGCGACAACGCCAAGTATCCAAGGATCATCAATGGTGACAACATTTCCAATGGTTCTTCATTCCCGCTCGACATCAACGTGTTCAAAGGCGATTTTGTTAAACTGCGTTCACTCACCCTTGGATACAATATTCCCAAGAGTGTAATGGAGCGGATCAAAATCAACAGCCTGCGCTTCTATGTAAGCGGGAACAACCTGGCGATGATTACGAAATATCCCGGTCCGGATCCCGAAACCAGCTCAAATGGTAACTCAAGCACCGGCCTCGGCGTAGACAGGAACTCAGTTCCCAATGCCCGTACCGTTACTGTAGGCTTGAATGTTGGATTCTAAGTTTATTAAGCAAACTTTCAAATGTTGTAAAAATGAAAAAAGTAAAAATTTATATAGGGTTAGGACTGGTTGTTCTGCTGTCGGCTTCCTGCCACAAAGACTATCTCACACCTGTCCCTACCACGTCAATTTCCTCGAGTTCAGCGTTTTCAACGCCCGACCGGGTGTTGAACCAAGTCAGAAGCTTGTACGGCGGCATGCGTTCTGGTTCCTTCTACGGTGGCCGCTACCAGATCTACAATGATATCCGTGCAGATGAGTTTATCAACGAGCTCACCAACGTGGTGACCGGCTTTGATGTATGGAACGGTACTGCCAACAACAGCAGCGCCAACAGCGTGCAAAGTCTCTGGGCCCAGGCCTATTTCACCATCAACATTTGCAACCTGTTCCTCGATGGTATGGCTTCCACCGGTAACACAGTAGTGGGCTCCACCCTCGCCGCTAACTACAATGCAGAGGCCAGGTTTGTAAGAGCCGTGAGCTACTATAGCCTGCTGCAACTCTATGCCCGTCCGTATGCCGATGGCAATGGTTCCAAACCGGGTTTACCACTACGATTGAAAGGTAACGCTGGTTCCGGCAACTATGATCTCGCCCGCAGCTCTGTTGCGGATGTGTACAAACAGATCCTGGATGATCTGAATTATGCAGAAACAAACCTGCCCATCAACTATGGCACGGGTGCTACCGCTGCTCCAACAAACACGACACGTGCTCACCGCAACACCGCGATTGCTTTCAAAACACGTGTATACCTGTCCATGCAACAGTATGCCAACGTAATTACAGAAGCGAATAAAATTGTAACGGCCTCTGCTCCATTCACCGCTACTACCGGAGTACCGCATGCCCTTCAATCAGACATTACTTCTGTATTCAAAACATACACGACGCCAGAGTCAATTTTGTCCATGCCTTTCAATGGCACGACAGAAACACCTGGTACCCAAAACCAATTGGGTTACTATTATGGACAATCTGCGCTCAACGGTGGGAATGGCGAGTAT
>JAGWTK010000214.1 GCA_028876035.1 Bacteroidota bacterium | reverse complement strand
AAATATCGGTGTTGCAAAATTTTCACTCGCCACAACGGAAACCTACAAAGACCGATCCGGCAAATTAATCTCGCAAACAGAATGGCACACCGTGGTACTATGGAGAGGCCTTGCCGAGCTGGCAGAAAAATACCTGCATAAAGGCAGCCTGGTTTATATAGAAGGCCGGTTGAGAACAAGAAGCTGGGAAGACAAAGAAGGCAATAAAAAATTTGCGACAGAAGTAGTGGGCGACAATTTGATCATGCTCGATAAAAGAAACGACGGCAGTCATGGCGGAACCCATGATGGCCCCCCTGATAACTTACTCTCTCCCGACAGTCCGGCCCCCGCTGAGCCACCCGGCGACCTTCCGTTTTGATTATTGATTATTTATCGCAATTTTGCAGGCACCGGGGCAATTGTATCCCCATCACGAAAAACCGCTGCTTTGGATTACCTGTCGGATACCACTTCTTTTAATACTCCACTTTCCATCCTGTTGTTCGCAGGATCCTCCCAGGGCATCACCCTGCTGGTACTGCTTATTGTAGTGTTACTGGTGGTTTCTTTTTTTGTATCCGGGGCAGAAGTGGCTTTTTTTTCCCTCAGCTACAAAGACATCAACATGCTCAAAACGAAGCAGGATGCCGGCTGGAAGCGGATTGTGAACCTCCTCGAAGATCCCAAACTTTTACTGGCCTCTCTATTAATTGCCAGTACGCTTGTGAACCTCGCCATCATTATACTCTCAAATTTCCTGATTGATGAAATGCTCGATTTGCAGGTGGGAGCCTGGATGGCAGTCATCAAAATTATTCTTATCAGCTTTTTCCTGGTATTGTTTGGAAAAGTGTTACCAAAAGTATGGGCCACGCAAAACAACCTCCGCTTTGCTTATAATGCCAGCTATATCGTAGAGATCATTCACCTCTTGTTTCGCCGGGCCAGTGTATGGATGTCGGGCATCTCAGACAGTATCGAACATTTCCTGGGAAAAAAGGCGGCTTCTTATCGCCTCGAGGAACTGGACAACGCCATCGATATCACTGCCAGTACCGACGCCACCGAAAAAGAAAAAACAATTCTCAAAGGGATTGTTAAGTTCAGCAATATCACGGTTAAGCAGGCCATGACCACCCGGCTGGATGTATGCGGTATCAACCAGAACCTCACATTTCATGAACTGGTAACTAAAATTGCCGAGCTGCATTATTCACGGCTCCCGGTATACAAGGAAAACCTCGACGAAGTAACCGGCATCATCCATACCAAAGATGTGCTGCCCCACCTCAATGAGAGCAATGAATTCAACTGGCACAGCCTGATGCGGACTGCCTTTTTTGTGCATGAGCAAAAAATGATTGAAGACCTGCTGAAAGACTTTCAAACCAAACGCATTCATTTTGCCGTGGTAGTGGATGAGTTTGGCGGCACCAGTGGCATTGTAACAATGGAGGATATCCTCGAAGAAATTACCGGTGATATCAAAGATGAGTTCGACGAAGAAGAAAGCAACCAGCATAAGATCGACGACAATACTTTCATTTTCGACGGCCGGACAATGATCAACGATGTTTGCACCATCATGGACCTGCCATTTGAAACCTTCGATCAAATCAGGGGCGACAGTGATTCACTGGCCGGACTTATCCTCGAAATTGCCGGGCACTTCCCCCGTGTAAACGATGTTGTAAGCAGCGGCGACTTTGATTTCACCGTACTGGAGCTTGATCGCAACCGCATCAAAAAAGTAAAAATTGTTGTAAACCCGCCGGCGAAAGACTAATCCATATGCAAGAACGCAGCCTCCGTTTATTTTCTCTTTCTCTTTTATTGTTATCTGTTGCTTTTTTTTCCTGCAATAGTGTGTATACACCCCGTCCGCGCGGCTATTTCAAAATCAAGTTTCCCGAACATAAATACCAGGTATTTGATCAGCCCGGCTACCCGTACCGCTTTGAATACCCGGTATACGCCAGCATCGCGAAAGACAGTACCTATTTCGAGGAACAACCTGAGAATCCCTACTGGGTAAATGTGGACATACCGCAGTTTCATGGACGAATTTACATCAGCTATATTGCAATTGGCGGGAAAAGCCGTTTTAAAGTAAAGGATACCAAAGGCAATTATGTTGATTCCATTGGTACGAATACGTTTGACAACCTCATCAAAACATCCTACGCCCTAACGTATAAGCACACGTATAAGGCATCGTCGATAAAAGACAGCCTTTTCAGAACACCCAACCAGGTGGAAGGCATCTACTTTTATATCGGGGGCAATGCGGCCACCGCCAACCAGTTTTTGGTGACCGACTCAGTGAAACACTTTATGCGGGGCGCGCTGTATTTTGATGCGACGCCGAATGCAGACTCGCTCAATATCGTGAACCAGTTTCTGCAGGCAGACATGAAACACCTCATCAACAGCCTCACCTGGAAATAGTACCTGTACTTGGGTTCCTTCCGTAGATTTGTAAAAAATGACGTTTTGATAGCAATAGAAAATGTTTTGATCAGCGATGAAGTAGTGGAATCGCAGTTCGTATGTGACTTGTCTAAATGCAAAGGCGGTTGCTGCGAAGACGGGGATGCAGGTGCGCCGCTTACCAAACAGGAACTGGAGGAATTGAACAAGGCGTATGAAGCCGCAAAACCTTATATGACACTGTCGGGCATTTCGGTAACGGAGAAAAAAGGCCGGTACGAATACGACCGCGAATTTGGCTGGGTAACCCCCACCATCGAAGGAATGATGTGTGCATATGGTTTTCGCGATAAGAAAGGGGTTATTCTCTGTGCTTTTGAACAGGCATACAACGAAGGCAAGACACAATGGCAAAAACCCATCAGTTGTCACTTGTATCCCATCAAAGTGAAGAAAACAAAAGAGTATGAACTATTAAATTACGAGCCAAGGGAAACGCTATGCAGTCCGGCCTGCGCGCTTGGCAAGAAACTTAAAGTTCCTACCTATGTATTTTTAAAGAACGCCCTGGTGCGCAAATTTGGAGCAGCTTTCTATTCGCTGCTGGAACAGGCAGCAGCATTGCACCAACAGTCGGGCCCGGTAAAACCCGGTGTTAAAAAATAAGCAGGATGTCTGAACAGTCCGCCATATTCAATGCAAAAAGCTCGGTAAAAGCAGCCGATCTTGAGCACCGCCGTACCATCAATTTCAATATTGGTAAATACAACGCTGCCGTGCCGGGCGGCAAACAGCAATTTGCAGATCTGGCTGCGGCCCGCGAAAAAGCAAAAAACCTGAAGTGGCGGGCGATTGAATCACTCGATACCTCGCTGGAAAACTTTGAAACTGCATTTACAAAACGCGGGGGCAAAGTAATATGGGCCGAAGATGCCGCGCAGGCACTCGAAGAAATCCGCAAGATCTGCATCGCCAAAGACTGCCGGAGTATTGTAAAGAGCAAAAGCATGGTCACCGAAGAGATCAAGCTCAATGATTTTCTTCATAGCCAGGGCATCGAAAGCATAGAAACCGACCTGGGTGAATACATACAGCAACTCGATGGAGAACCGCCGTACCACATTGTCACGCCTGCCATGCACAAGAGCAAGGAAGATGTGGCGAAGCTGTTTCATGAGAAACTGGATACCGACCCCAACCTCTCCCCGGAGGCACTTACCCTGATTGCCCGCGCAAAACTTCGGGAAAAATACACCGCCGCTGAAATTGGTATCACCGGCGCGAACTTCCTTATTGCAGACACTGGCTCGATAGCGGTGACGGAAAATGAAGGCAACGCGCGTTTAAGCTGTGCCTTTCCAAAGACCCATATTGCAATTGTTGGAATAGAGAAAGTAATTCCATCACTTGCTGATCTTGCTTTGTTTTGGCCCTTGCTGTCAACGTTCGGAACAGGACAGAAAGTGACGGTGTATAACAGCATTATCAGCGGGCCCAGACAAACCGGCGAAACAGACGGTCCGGACGAGATGTATGTGATATTGCTCGATAACGGCCGAACCAATATTCTTGCAAATCCGGCAGCCCGCGAAAGCTTGTATTGTATTCGTTGCGGTGCCTGCCTCAATGCATGCCCCGTTTATAAAAATATCGGCGGACATAGCTACGGCACCACGTACAGCGGTCCCATTGGATCGGTCATCACGCCGCAGCTGAAAGAAATGGCCGGCTGGAAGCACCTTAGCTACGCATCCTCGTTATGTGGCAACTGCACTGAAGTTTGCGCAGTAAAAATAAACCTGCATGAACTACTGCTGGAGAATCGTCGGGAGGCGGTGGAGGAAGGTGCGGCACCCTGGTCGGAAAAAATTGCCTGGAAAGCCTGGAAGATGGCCAGTATGCACCGCAACCTGATGAACAAGGGAAACCGTTCGATGAAGAACTGGATGGTGAATAAGATGTTCCGGGGCTGGACTTCTACCCGGGCTCCCCTGGATTTTGCAACAAAAACATTTAACCAACTCTGGACCGAACAGCATAAAAACGAACCATAAGGTTTTACAGGATATATTTGTAGACCATCCTCCGCCCAGGCGGACGTTCAACCAATGCTGTTTTATACCGACACAATAACACCGCGGCTCCAATACATTGCAGACTTTACCGCGCAGGAGATCTTGCAGGAGCCGATGACGCTGACTACAGATAAGTCCGCCTTTCTTGCCTGGACCGGTCCAAAAATCAACTATTCCGCCACTGATTTTTCCGAATCCGAATATTTCATACAGGCAACGCCGCTCTTGTTCGAAACCGGTATTCACCCGGTAACCATCGAATGTTTCGAAGTTGATTTTCACAAGGCATTCTTTCAAACCAGGGGTGATTTCCCATTTGATATTTTTGCCGCCTCTTTTTACCTGCTGAGTCGCTACGAAGAATACCTGCCACATCAGAAAGACGAATATGGCCGCTACGCGCATACGAATTCGCTCGCTTTCCGGGAACGCTTTCTGCAACTTCCGCTGGTGAATATCTGGCTGGAGAATTTTAAGAAGAGCCTCAAATCAAAATTCCCGGCACTTGCGCTGAAACGCAAAACATTCAGTTTTGTACCAACATATGATATCGATATTGCCTGGTCGTACAAGCACAAAGGCCGGTTGCGGAATCTCGGCGGCATGCTTAAATCGCTGAAGAATGGCCAATGGCAGCAGGTGAAAGAAAGATGGCGGGTACTGAAGGGCAAACAAACCGACCCGTATGATGCTTATGAATGGCTCGACGCGCTTCATTTGTACTGTAAAATAAAACCCATCTATTTCTTCCTGGTCGCGCAGCAGCTTGAAGGATATGACCGCAACACTCCCACATCATCCAAAGCACTGCAGGAACTGATTGCATATTTTTCAGTTGTATACCATATCGGCCTCCATCCGTCGTGGAAAAGCAGCGTGAGCGCCGATAACCGGGTATTGGGTGAGGAAAAAGAATGGCTGGAAGTAATCATCGAAAGAACCCTTGAACAAAGCCGGCAGCATTATATCAAATTTGAACTACCGAAAAATTTTCGCCGTTACATCGAATGCGGACTGCTCAAAGATTATTCCATGGGCTACGGCAGCATTAATGGATTTCGCGCTTCCGTTGCTTCGCCATTTTACTGGTTCGACCTGGAAAAGAATGAGGCAACGCCACTGCAGTTATTTCCTTTCTGCTTTATGGATGCGAATGCTTACTTCGAGCAGAAGCTGACGCCGTCGAAAGCATACGAAGAAATGGTGCACTATTATAACATCATCAAAAAAGTAAACGGCTTATTCATTCCGATCTGGCACAACCAGTTCCTGGGAACCGATCCGATGTTTGCGGGCTGGCGCGAAATTTACGAGCTGTTTATGAAAGAGCATATTTATTGGGATGCCTATAGTTTCTGACAAAAAAAAATCCCACCCTAAACAAGGCGGGATGTATTTACCTATACCCCCTTACACAAATCCATTCTGCTACAATCTTGCAGCTAGTATGCTGATAATGCCTTCTTTTTTACGTTGAATACGCGGGAAAGATTAAAGCCGAACTGGATATCACCGCTACTCCACTTGTTGGTAGTTTGCGTGATAAATGCACGTTCATTCATGCCACTGGTATTGGACAGGTGCAGTTGAAATACGTGACCTCCTGTTTCAATATCCACACCCACCGACAATGGGTTGGTACCTGCACTGTATGGCAGGCCATTGGCTACATAGAAATAATCGACTACCAGGGCTACCCTCCTGCTAACTTTGTAGCGCGCACCAATGCCCAGCGCGTAAACATCATTTTCATCGTTTGCTTCTACTTCATTTCGGTGTACCAGGGTAGGACTCAGCTGAAGACTGAAATTTTTTGAAAACTTCCGGCCGGCAATCAGCTGGTAGTAATAACCCGTACGGGTGTTAAAAGTGATCGTTTTCGCAGGGTCGGTGTTGGTATAGCTTTGGTAGGACATGCCTGCTACGAGGACAAGCGACAACGGGCTGCTGTGTGGGCCGGTCGACTGGTGAATTAACCGGTACTTGAGAAACCCATCGAGATCTTTATTGGTGGTGGTTCTGCCGATGCCGATGGTGAAATTTTTACTGATACCGTAGTCAAATCCAAGCCGCATGCTGGCCTGATCAAGGCCAAAAAACTGTTTTGCGCCCTGGTTGATGGCGCCAAACCGGTGAAGTATCCGAAAATCGAGTACGCCGGCGCCGATAAATTCCATAGAATGCCCGTTGATAACCCTGGATGATTTAAATGCGTTGTCGACATACTGTTTTGTGGCCGCTGAATCACCGAGTGATTTCATAATATCGTCTTGAGC
>JAGWTK010000213.1 GCA_028876035.1 Bacteroidota bacterium | reverse complement strand
TCGCCCCAACAGAAATAAGCACCGGCAAGCGCACCGTGATTCAGCTTAATATGCTCAGCAAACCAGGGACCATCGAGGGTGGACCGACCGGGCTCGGGCACCATTTGCTGCCAGGGATAAGCCAGGGTCCAGAACTGGCTACCGTTCATGGTTACGTGAATATCGGGCCATTGCTTCGACACATAGTTCCTGTAGGTTTCATCCTGGTCAAGAATAATGTGTACATGCAACTTATCGGCGACCTTTTTATAAACCGACTTCCATTCGTTTTTGTTGCGGTATTCTTCTTCAATTGATTTCAATGCACGTGCAATCGTGTTCGTACCGCCCCATACCTGGATATAAATGGGCGCCGGATTTTGATCAAGCAGGATGCGTTTGATAAAATCGGAACCATCCGTATTGTGTTCCATCTCTCCTTCAAAATCAATATTGCCAATATGGATCCGTTTCTTCAATGCCGAAGGCGAAGGATAATTTTTGTCGTGCTTTAGCAAATGGGGATATACTGCTGCGTACTTATCGATAAACTCCTGCATCCAGTTCGTGCCCAGCCAGCGCAAATGTGTGCGTGTGCCGTAGCCCTTCGCCCAGGGCATATTGGAGGTAAACATAGTGCCCTTGCCATCGCCGGCATAATGAAACTCGGAGCTGCTGTATACCATCCCCACTATATTCAATTCATTCGAATACAGCAATAGCCGGATAAACGAATCCATATCGTCTACTTCACCATCGGTGGTGACAATGGTTCTGAACTTTGTGGTTGACTGTGCTTGACTGCTTTGGATCAGTAACAGTGACCACAGCAGAACCAGGCTTAATTTCAGGTTCATACTGGCAATATTTAATGGCTGCAGGGTTTAATTCAAAGTTAGGTATACAATCTATCTCAGGACATGACACTAAGGACTAAGGACTAACGACTAGGGACTAAGGACTACCGACTAAGAACTATACCTTGTGCTTTCCCCAGCAACAGCTCCTTCCCCGGGGTCTGTAACAAGCGAATGTTCTTTCCCAGCGCATCCTTCCCGATTTGATTGCCGGTGACTTTGATCTGCCGGCAGGCTTCGAACGTTAGCATATCCTTTCGCTGGTGAAATGGCTGGAACCTGTAGGACCGATCAATCGAATTGTTGGTAAACCAAATGTTCTGGACAGACTTTGCATAGAGAACCGGGTAGTCGAATGCATGAAAGGTATTTTCTTCGATGCGGATATTGCGGTGGAAGGGTTTCAGCGGATCCACCGCCGGTATCTCCGGAAAGATGCTGATAATGCCCTCTGAAAACTGGTACATAGAGGTCATGCAGGGGTCATTGAAGGTATTGTGCCGGATGGTTACGTCCGATACAGCGCCCGATTCATACCAGCCGTTCGCATCGCCTGAAATTAAAATGGCTGATCCGCTGGACTCAAATACATTGTTTTCGATGAGCACCTTGCGCGGCGTAGTAACAAGAATGCCCCGGGCGCGGTTGCTGCCAAAAAAACTATTGCGGATATCTACCATCGGCGTCCAGCGCAGGTTTTCGAGTGCGTGACCAGCCTGGAGACTGTCGGGAAGCATCTCTTTAAAACTAATTTCAAACAACACCGAATCGCGGGCCTTCCAACCGGTGGTAGTGAGTTTTGCGTAGGTGGCCATGCTTTTATTTTCAATGATCCCGATACTATCGCCGGGTGCTGCCCATTCAAAGCCGATGCTTTGCTCATGCATAAAGCGGCACAACAATGTATGACTATCCAGTTTCTGCATCACCCGTACACTGGTGCCATGCACATTGATCGGATCATCCATCAGCCCGAGAAAGCGACAACTATCTACCAGGATTAGCCCGCTGCAGTTCGAAAAGTGCAAACCATCATCGTGTCCGCCAAACACGCGCCCCTTTGCTGCATTTGGTACGAACTGCACCCTGTTAAATGCGAGATCACTTGAATACTGGCTAAGAATGCCCAGTCCCGCAGTGTGGTAAACCTTCACATTTTCTATCGATATGGTCCCACTATTCCAGATAAAAATGCCGGCATGATCGCGCGCGCTGTGTCGCAACACCAGATAGTTGCCTTTAGCAGGCCTTCGTTTGAAAGGGTAGTGCAGCCGAACGATTCCTTCACCGAGGTCTTCTGCGCGATAGGCTGCGTAATCACCGCCCAAACAAGAGGCATCCCCGGTACCGGGTGCAATCAGGTGCGTAGCGCTGTCGAATTCCATCACGCCCCAATCACTCATTTTTGCTTTCCAGCCCTCTCCCACGAAATAGACCTTTCCGTCTTCTATGATATAAGGTGATTCACGGTTGATGGCAATATCCATGTATTGCGCATTGATATCCTTCACCTGCGCCTGCGCCGTGAGCGGCACATCCCAATCTATCTGCAGATTTTTTAGCTGAACATTTTGCGAATGATCCAGCGTAAAAGGCTGCATGCGGTCATGAAAAATGAAATCGGATGATTGTCCGTCCACCACCATATCCTTCACACCCTCCAGCAATATCGCACAGCGCCGCAGCGGAATGACATCTGTATTTGATTCGTAATATTTTTTTTCAGTACAGTATTGCGGCCAGAAATCGTAGCGTCCTTTCGGAAACAACAGCACAGTACCCGGCTTTTTCCTGGCTGCTTCAATGGCCTGTTGCACGTAGGGTACCGCATTAACGCGTGAACCGGGTTCGTAACCAAAGGAGGTGACACGAATGGTATCCTGCGCCTGTACGGATGAAAGTAGCGAAAGCATGGACAGCAGGGAGAACAGTCGGCGCATGTGGAGCTGATTTAAAAAGATAACCCCAACAAGATACAACGATCAATCATTCGGCAGGACTGCTGGTAAATAGTTTATATTAGTCGTCTACAATCGCTGCCATGAAATCAATACTTCTTTTCCTGCTCTGCGTGTGTTGCTACCCGCTTTTTGCCCAGTATAAGTTCCAGCAGCCCCTTTTGTTCGGCGCGGCGTATTACGACGAATACATGCCATACGAACGGCTCGACAAAGACATTCAAATGATGAAAGCCGCCGGCATCAATGTAGTGCGCATTGCAGAATCTACCTGGAGCACGGTGGAACCTTCTGACAGCGTATACGACTTTTCACATATCGATCGTGTACTCAACGCCATGCACCATGCAGGCATCCATGTGATCGTGGGCACGCCCACCTATGCCCTGCCCGCCTGGCTGGCGCACAAATACCCCGATGTGCTGGCAGAAACACCGCGCGGCAAAAATCAATATGGCCCCCGGCAGAACATGGACATCAGCAACCCGCATTTCCGTTATTATGCCGAACGCGTTATCCGAAAAATCATGGAGCATGTAAAAGATCATCCTGCGATTATCGGCTATCAAATCGACAATGAAACCAAACCTTACAATACGGCCGGACCAGAAGTGCAAAAGCAGTTTGTACAGTACATGCGACAAAAATTTGGTAGCCTCGATAGCATCAACCAGGCATTCGGACTAGATTACTGGAGCAACCGGATCAACAGCTGGGAAGAATTTCCCTCGATGAACGGATCCATCAACGCCAGCGAACTCGCTGAGTTTGCGAAATTTCAACGCAAGATGGTGACCGACTACCTGCGCTGGCAAAACAAGATCGTCAACGAATACAAAAAGCCTTCGCAATTCATTACGCACAATTTCGATTTCGACTGGCGCGGCTATTCGTATGGCATACAACCCGAAGTCAACCATTTTGATGCAGCCGCTGCAACCGATATTGCCGGTATTGATGTTTACCATAATACGCAGGATGAACTGACGGGCATTGAAATTTCACTCGGCGGCGATATCGGCCGGTCGATGCACGCGGGTCAAAACTACCTGGTGCTGGAAACAGAAGCCCAGGGCTTTCCCGAATGGACGCCCTACCCCGGACAACTCCGGCTCCAGGCATTCAGTCACCTCGCTTCGGGCGCCAACATGGTGGAATACTGGCACTGGCATTCCATCCACAATTCTGCCGAAACCTATTGGAAAGGCTTGCTCAGTCACGATCTTCAGCCAAACCCTACCTATGAAGAAGCAAAAACCATTGGCAAAGATTTTCAGCGCCTGAGCAGCGAACTGGTGAACCTGAAAATAAAAAACAAAACCGCGATCCTGTTCAGCAATGAGGCACTTACCGGCTTTAACCAGTTTGGCTTTGGCTGGAACAACTATGCTGGTTATAATGATATTCTTCGTCCTTACTACGATGCGCTCTACAAGATGAATGTGGGCGTGGATTTCATCGATCCAAGCCGGCATAACTTTAATGACTATGCGCTGATTGTAGTCCCTGCCCTGTATGCCGCGCCGGATAGCCTGCTGCAAGCATTGAACGAGTATGTAAGAAACGGCGGACATATTTTGTACACACTGAAATCCGGTTTTGCTGACCAAAATGTGAAGGTGCGAACCTGCATTCAACCTGGCATTATCAGCCAGGCCTGTGGCATTGAATACAGCCAGTTTACCATTGCCAAAAACGCGGCGATTAAAGGAAGTCTCAGCAAAGCTCCCAGTGCCATTACCGGCTGGATGGAATTAATCAAACCTACTACTGCCAGGGTACTCGCCCGGTACGACCATCCCGTGTGGAAAGAATATGCCGCCATCACGCAAAACAACTACGGCCAGGGAACCGCTACCTATGTTGGTTGCGTGATAAGTCCGATCATGATCGACACTTTGCTACGCCAACTGGTGAACCAGGCAGGTATACCATCTGCCAACCAGTCGATTCGATTTCCCCTGATCACCAAACAAGGAACGAATATGACCGGCAAAAGTATCCGGTATATTTTCAACTACGCTGCACAAACGCAGCGGTTCAAAAATCCATTTGGCAGCGGTACTGAGCTGCTCACCGGAAAAACCATCGCGAATCACCAAGACCTTGATCTGCCACCCTGGGGTGTGATGATTCTCAGCAACCAGGATGAAAAATAAAGTGACAACAATGGACTTTTCTCAGTGCAGACATCTGAGCAGGGGACTCCGGCCTGCGCCGGAGTGACGACTACGAATCCGGTGTTCGCCAATCAAGAAATCCAGCCATCTAAAAATCCAAAAATCCCTAACTTTAATCTTCATTGTGTCATGTTAACACAATGAACCAAAGCTTTTAAATTGTTTGTCATGAAATTATATCGCCTGCTTCTCTTTATTGGACTTGTTAGCGCAATGTCTGCCACCGGCCAGGTTTTCACAACCGTCGCTAATGCTAAAGGTCCTACGCTGGGTTATTCAACGGCTTCGGGTGTAAGCATTCTTACCGTGAACGGCCTTCATTTCAAAGACCTCAACAAGAATGGCAAGCTGGATCCGTATGAAGACTGGCGTTTGCCGGTGGATCAGCGGGCGAAAGACCTTGCTTCGAAAATGAGCGTTGAACAAATAGCAGGCCTCATGTTATACAGTGCGCACCAGGCCATTCCTGCTAATCCGCGTGGATTTGGTGCAGGTACCTACAATGGTAAGCCCATTGATTCCAGTGATCTGCAAGCCTACGATATCAGCGACCAGCAAAAGAAATTTTTGAAAGAAGATAATCTGCGGCATGTACTCGTAACAAGGGTGAAAAGCCCGGAGACCGCTGCCCGCTGGAACAACAACGTACAGGCTTTCGTGGAAGGATTGGGCTTAGGCATCCCGGCCAACAACAGTTCCGACCCCCGCAACGGCGTTGTTGCCACTGCCGAATACAATGTTGGTGCAGGTGGAACCATTTCCATGTGGCCCGAATCCATCGGCATGGCGGCCACCTTCGATCCAATGCTGGTACAAAAATTCGGTACAATTGCAGCACAGGAATACCGCGCGCTCGGCATCTCTACCGCGCTGTCTCCCCAAATTGACCTCGCCACCGAACCACGCTGGAGCCGATTCAATGGAACGTTTGGTGAGAATCCATCACTCGCTGCAGATATGGCCCGTGCTTATGTCGACGGGTTTCAAACTTCTACCGGTAGCGCTGAAATCAGCAATGGCTGGGGCTTTCACAGTGTGAACGCCATGGTGAAGCACTGGCCTTCGGGCGGACCGGAAGAAGGTGGTCGCGACGGCCATTTTGCCTATGGAAAATTCGCGGTATATCCCGGCAATAATTTTCAAACACAGTTAATTCCTTTCGTCAATGGCGCATTCAAACTGAATGGCAAAACAAAATCAGCCGCGGCCGTGATGCCCTACTACACGATTTCTTACAACCAGGATACAAAAAACCACGAGAATGTTGGCAATGGCTACAGCAAATACCTGATCACCGATCTCTTGCGCAACAAATATGGTTATGAAGGCGTGGTATGTACCGATTGGGGTGTTACAGGCGATGAGGGAAAAACGCCGGACATGTTCATGGGCAAATCCTGGGGCGCAGAAAAATTAACGATCGCAGAACGTCATTACAAAGTATTGATGGCAGGTGTGGATCAGTTTGGCGGCAACAATATTGCCGGACCGATTCTCGAAGCTTACCAGATGGGCATCAAAGAACACGGCGAAGCGTTTATGCGTGCCCGTTTTGAACAATCGGCCGTGCGGCTGCTGCGCAATATCTTCCGTACGGGCCTGTTTGAAAATCCTTACCTCGATGTGCAATCATCCGCTGCTACCGTTGGCAAGGCTGAATTTATGAAAGCAGGTTACGACGCCCAGTTGAAGTCAATTGTGCTGCTCAAGAATAAAGGAAAAGTATTGCCGCTCGCCAAAACCAAAACCGTATACATACCCAAACGTGTTGTACCCGCCACACGCGATTGGTTCGGCAA
>JAGWTK010000212.1 GCA_028876035.1 Bacteroidota bacterium | reverse complement strand
CTCAATCTGTTCCTTATAATATAGTAAATCAAGTTCCGCCTTTTTCCGGCGGGTAATATCATTCTGCACGCCAATGAAATATTGTATGTTGCCGGCTTTGTCTTTGACGGGCGACATATACAACTCGTTCCAGAACAGCGTACCGTCCTTCCGGTAATTGCGAATTTCAACCGCGCAGGCCTCGCCCCGTTCAACCGCATTCCGCAATGCGCTGCGGGCCGTTTGGTCGCGATCTTCTTTTTGAAGAAAGCGGCAATTGTGCCCGATAATTTCGCTACGGGTATAACCAGTAATCTTCTCGAACGCCTGGTTGCAATAAATGATGGGGTTATCGGGCTGCTGGTGGTCGGTAATAATAATACCCGACAACGAGGCATCCAATGCTCTCGATAACAAATCAAAATCTCTTAAAATACTTTCCCCGGATGCGGAGAAGACACCATTCGAAATCATTCGCGTTTTTACTGTGTTATTTTATTCCTGCTATCTCAACAAAAAGATTGCCATACCGGCAACAGGAATTGCCCAGGAGGCATTTGCGGATAATTTTCCCATGCTATACCGCGGGCGTAGGGTGCTGGCGCCAATGACCCAGCCATGCGCGAAGCTGTTTCCACCATTGCGATACCTGCAAAAGCAAAGGCTCTTTTTCGGGATTGAGTTCTTTGAAATCAACGGATGCCATTTTTACTTTCACCAGCAGCACATCGTCCAGGACTTCTTCGGGAACCCGGAATGACTTACCCATCAAATCATGTATTCTACCGGCAGCATTCTCCACGGTGGCAAGGCCGCCTATCCGCATGAAGAAGGGATATCCTTTTCGGTAAAACTCCAGGTAAGCCCCGAAAGGCGCATGCTGCATGGCAGGGTTCTCACCGGCGCGACTTATGAAAAACCATATCTCACCCGAATCATCGGTTTTCAGCGCTGTAATAATGTACGCGGGAAAATTGAGGCGGGAATCGTGATCGCAGAAAAACAAGGCAGTACCGATCCTCGTGATTTGTGTTTGAACAAAGCTGATGTCTGAGGCTTGCATAGTCCATTTTTTAACAAATGTTTCAAAATGGATACCATCTGCCCAGCTATGCTTTCAAAGCGCTTTTGCATGTTCAGCTGGGGAAAAAATTCCACCTTTTACCGCCGGCTGGCGAGAATGCTGCAATTGATAAAGCTTTGCATACTTTAGAAAAGTACTGTGTGCTGAAATAACCGCGATGGCAAAACCTGCAAACCCTTCCAGCAAGCCCAGCCTGATAAAGTAACAGTGAAAAAATGCCCAGGATGGATTCAGCAATAATTTAATCCAGTTGCTCCTCTTTCCTTTCAACCACATGGCGCGGGCCGCAATCGAACTGTATTTATTACTTTTCTGGATATGATCTTCGATGGTCGGAAAAGAATGATGAAGAATATCACCGGGCAGGTGTTCTACTTTATTGTCTGGCGTACGAAGCTCAATCCTGTCATGCGGATTCGTACCACCCCAACGCGCTTCCCTTTTGTCGAAGAGCCGCACTTTACAATCGGGGTACCAGGTGCCTCGCCGGATAAACCTGCCGCAATAATTAGTGCACCTGTTCATGCTGTAGGCTGCTGCGGCAAACCCTGCTTTGAGCGACAAAATTGCATCGCGCAATCTTGCGTCAATGGCTTCGTCTGCGTCCAGGCTTAATACATAATCACAACCAGCAAATGCCAGGGCTTTGTTTTTTTGCTGGATATAGCCACCAAACACATCTTGTACGACTCTTGCTCCGTTTTTCTTTGCTATCGCTACGGTGTTATCCGTTGAATAAGCGTCGAGGACAATGATTTCATCGGCAACCGGCAATACAGATTGTAAACAACGTTCGATATTTTTTTCTTCGTTATAGGTGATAACCACTACTGATAGCCCATTCATACACTTCCAGTTTACGCTCCTTCATTTTTAACAATATCATTACAGGCACCGGCTGTCGTCCGAAAACACGCGCTAAAATGATGCCGGCAACAGATCTATTTTAATTTCTGGCATGTTTTTGCCTCCTGATGCAACAGTACACCCCTTGATGCTGTCAGCTTCCTGACAGACTATTCCCGCCGTTTATATTTATTGACAAAAGATTTATTCATTTTTTAATGATTAAAACAATATTAACGGCGTGTGACATTTGTGTGCTGATTCCCTGTTACAATAATGCGGCAGGACTTCGCGCATCCGTGCAGCGTATTGATTACATACCGGCAAAAATGGTAGTGGTGATTGTAGATGATGGTAGTGAGTTGCCAGTAGAAGCTTCCGGCTTTGCAGACACTCCTTTTGCAACAGATATCGTTCGCTTAGATCGCAACCAGGGCATCACCCATGCGTTAAACGCCGGTCTGCGTCATATTCACGCACATTACAAGCCAGCTTTCATCGCAAGACTTGACTGCGGCGATATTTGTCACCCCGAACGCTTTTACCGGCAGGTAGATTTCCTGCATAAACATCCGGATGTGCTCCTGCTGGGCAGCTGGTGCCGCTTCTTCGATCCTGTCAAAGGCAGCGGGTATTGCTATACGACGCCCATTGAACATGATGCACTGGTGAAAGAGATGCACTTGCGCAACTGTTTTATTCATCCAACAGCGATGTGGCGAAATGTTCCGCAAGTGCCGTCCCGTTATCCAACAACATTTCCGGCAGCAGAAGACTACGCTTTCTTTTTTGAGATCATGCGGCAGGGAAAAACGGCAGTGCTGGATGATTACCTGGTGACATGTGAAATCAGCAAAGCGGGTATTTCTATCGGCAACAGGCAGACGCAATTGAACAGCAGGATGGCCGTCATCCAGCATTATCATGTAAGAAAAAACTGGATGCGAAGGGGAAAGTGGAAGCTCCGGCTGATGAAACGTTTACCCTATTCAATCATTGGTCATTTGAAAGTATGGCTATCAGTGCTCAAACCAGCAAGAACCGGGGCCGTGCATGCTTTTTAAACCGAATCTTATGTATATAGTACATGTAATAGAACCTTTGGCAGGCGGTATGGTTTCGTTTATGAAATCACTCACTGAAAGTATGCCGTTGGACCACCACCTGATAATTCACGGCAGGCGCGAACATGGAATGCCGCTGGAAGAAGTGAGGCAAAAAATAGCAGCGCCCAATATCGAATTTATTTGCTGGGAATCTGCTGCCAGAAAGCTATCTCCGCTGCAGGATCTGCGCGCAGCCAGGGAACTATTCATCTTGTTGAAATGGCTGAAAGCAGAACAACGAATCGATGTGGTGCACCTCCATTGCTCAAAGGCGGGCTTTATAGGAAGGGTGGTATGCCGGCTACTTTGCCTGCACCACCTGGTTTTCTATACGCCCAACGGTGCACCATTTGCAGGTGGCGAATCCTCGGCTGCTAACTTCCTGTACAAACAGCTGGAAAGAATCGCATATCGTTTCGGCGGCCAAATCATTTGTTGTTCATCGTCGGAACAGGCTGCCTACGAAAATGCAGGCATGCCCGCGATCGCCGTCAACAATGGCATTCCTTACGAAAAAATAAAAAGTTCGGTCAAGGCGGAGCCAAAGTCTGAAAAAGGTTTTTTCGAAATAATCACTGTGGGACGAATCGTTGATCAAAAAAACCCGGCACTCTTCAACCGCATTGCCCATTTCTGCGCACAGTTTCCGCAGTTGCGATTTGTATGGGTGGGAGAAGGAAATGAGCGGAACGTGCTCACTGCACCGAATATTGAAGTGACCGGCTGGCTGCCGGAGCACAAGGTACACCGGCGCGTTTCGGAGGCCGATGTGTACTTGTCGACGGCCCGCTACGAAGGGCTTCCATTTGCTGCACTGGAAGCCCTGGCATTGCAGAAGCCGATGCTGCTCAGCAACTGCACCGGTAACGCCGACCTGGTGAACGGATGGAATGGTGGTGTATTCAGCAACTGGCAGGAAGCAGTGAACAAACTATTACGTTTCTATAATAACAATTCCATGCTTCGCCTGATGGGACAACAATCGGGCAAGCACTGTGAATATCATTTCAATTTTTCTGAAACATTTCGTGATTACCGGAGGCTCTATAGCGAAGTTGCGCATATGGCCTGTTAAAAAAATCCCATGGAAAAGACCATTGACCCGATCTCCGTCCCCGAAGCCGATATGCGGCAGGTGATATTGCAGGTAAAGCAATACATGGACAAAACAATGCTCGAAGTAACAACCGCGCAAAAGAAAACGCAGGCAGAGAAGGATGCATTGCAGCAGGAACTCGAAGTGCTAAAGGAACACCTGGAAGCGAAGACACAGCTGATCAACAGCTTGCTGGGCGATCTCAGTAAGCTGCAAAATGATCTTGACTGGTACAAACGCACTTATGAGCGAAGAAGCATCCTTGGCACCTTGCGACAGAAATTACTTTCCAGACCACCAAAAGACGAATAGTATGTTGGAACAAATAACAAGTACACCCGCCCGCTCCAGACGCAGCAGCCGCGAATGGCAAACCCTTATTACGCCCGATGTTTTTGGGTTCCCGGGTGTGTTTCCCGCTTCGGCATGGGCAGAACATATTCCTTTTGCCTACTGGCTGGCATCGGCCCTGGCGCCAGGGGTGTTTGTTGAACTGGGCACACATGGCGGACTATCCTATTTCAGCTTTTGCCACGCCTTTAAGGTATATGAAATTCCGGTTCAATCGTTTGCGGTAGACAGCTGGCAGGGTGATTCCCAGGCTGGGTACTATGACGAGCGCATGTACAATGCCGTTAGAAAAGCCAATGAGCCTTACCAGCATTTTTCAACCCTGCTGCGCATGCGGTTCGACGATGCAGCCGCACAGTTTGAAAATGGATCCATCGATCTCCTGCATTTCGACGGGTTGCATCGTTATGAAGAGGTTCGGCATGATGCAGCGGTTTGGCTTCCAAAACTATCCAACCGCGGGGTCGCCCTCTTTCATGATACGGCCGAGCACCAGCCTTCCTTTGGAGTGTATCGTTTGTGGGAAGAACTGCGTGAGCGATATCCTTCATTTGAATTTACGCATGGCCATGGATTGGGCGTACTCGCCGTAGGAAAAGATGTACCACAAGCTGTGCAGGCATTAACGGAACTGGACGATAACTGCGAGTCAGTGAAAATGGTGAAGGCAGCGTATGAACGATTGGGCCGGCTTTGTGCGATCGAACAGGTTTACCTGCGCGAAGGCACCAGTGAGCGGTCGACTGCAACGGCCGCCATTCAGCCAATGACAGAAATGCATCTCCAGGTTTACTGGAAACAAGAAGGCGGCCATTTCAGTGAAACCGCCTCAGTCATTCAACACATAGTGCTCGACGAATTACCAACAAATTGCCGGTTTGAGGTGGTTATCTCTCCGGGGGCGGAGCGAATGCGCATCGACACAGGCTTTGTGCCGGGCGTATGTTACGTGCATTATTTGTCCGTCCGGGATGAAAACGGGAAACAGTGTTACCGCTGGCCCTCCGATTTGAAGGAAACAGAGAGCCGCGACCTCCTGCTACTGCCAAGCAAACGGTATGAAGAAAGGGTATTGCTGGTGAATACGGGCCATGATCCGATTGTTGAATGGAACTTACCCCAGGGGCACGGACTTCGTTTGAGCATACACGTTTGCTTGTCGGCCATTCCTCCATCTGAATGGCAGGAGGAAGTGAGCATGACGAATGCAGGACGAGGATTCGCCTTACAGGAATCGGTGGCAAGTGCAACGAAGTTTGTGAATAGCTGACGAGGGTATGAAAGAAAAAAATTTAATTCGCGGAATTGGTTTCACGCAGGACATGTATGTGCGGAGAAATGCAGGCAAACTGCAGTTTCATTTCTTTGGAATGGATCCCCGCTGTTTCCTGCAACTTAAACAATCACTGGCAGGCGGCTGGTACCGCTTCACCGCTCCCTACCTTCCGGAAACAGATACACTGCAACAACCCAAATTATATTTCGACCATGGCAGGGGTTATTTCGAGGAACTGAGCCTGGAACTAATCAAATGTGGCAATTCTCTTGTAAAAACCTTTTTTCTTCCCAGAAAAACGGTCGGCATCCGCTTTGATCCTACTACGGGCTCGCCCGGCGTCGCTGCATTCCAGGGACTCACGCTCACCAGGATTACACTCCCGGAAATCATTAAACGAATTTACCGGAGTATTGCACCGGTTAACAGGACCCGTTTTGATATCCTGAGTTTTCTTATTGCGATCAAACTCTTTCTAACCAAAGGAAAAAGTATTACTGAAAATTTGCTCTGCAGCGAGGATTACCCTGTCGATCCATTTAACTACCAGAAATGGATACGCGAAAATGACAGCTATGGGCCAGCCGAAATTGCGGGTTTTCGGGAGCAGCAGGATCAATTCCCGTTGCGGCCACTGATTAGCATACTGATGCCGGTGTATAACACGCCCCCGGCCTGGTTGCAGGAATGCATCGAATCTGTACGCGCGCAGGTGTACGATCGCTGGGAACTTTGCATAGCCGATGACGCTTCGTCAAATCCTGCCCTGGGTGAAATGTTCCGACATTATACAACCCTTGACCAACGCATAAAAGTGGTAACGCGGGATAAAACCGGCGGCATCGCGGCCTGCAGCAATACAGCCCTCCGTATGGCAAACGGTGATTTCAGCTGTTTGCTTGATCACGATGATCTGCTGTCGCCGATGGCCCTTTACCGCATTGCAGCTTGTTTGAATGACAACCCGGAGACCGATTTTTTTTACAGCGACGAAGACAAAATTGATGATAAAGGTGAAAGGGTCCTCCCCTTTTTTAAACCGGATTGGTCA
>JAGWTK010000211.1 GCA_028876035.1 Bacteroidota bacterium | reverse complement strand
TGGCATTTTTGAGATCATCCTGGCAGCTGGTAAACGTGATGTCGCTGTTTTTAAATTCGGTGGGTGGCACTTCTTTGCTGGGGTCCGTGCTTTGTTTCAAGAGCTGGATCTTCTCATCGCTGATATCAAAGCCAATAACCGAAAGATGTTTTGCGAAGGCAAGCGCAACCGGCAGTCCTACGTATCCCAGACCGATGACCGCCAGTTTCTTCTCCTTTTTAACCAGGCTTTGATAGATTTGCATGCAAGCTTGTATTACCGGGAACTACGGAGATACCATTGGGTCATTGCCTTAACGCCCGCTGCGGTCGTAACGGGCGGTAAAAAATTCAGGGCCCTGTTGGTAGCGGAATTATCAATCACATAAGAACCGAATAGCCGGATGTAGAGACCAGGGCGCCATTTTTTTATCAGGGTGCGGAGTACGCCCGGGATGGAAAAAAGAGGCGCTTTGTTACCGAGTTCCTGCCGGATCATCCGAATCAGGTCGGAGGTCTCCACCGGTTTTTCGTCGCCGGCGACAAAGATACCGGCTGCGGGTTCATCGACTATTTTATTGATGAGTGCTACCAGGTTGTCGAGGTACACCATGCTGCGGGCATTTGCTGAAGCGCCAAAAGGCAGAGGCCATTTTTTGTCCGCCAGCTGCAGCAACCGTATCATATTGCCTTTCACACCCGGACCATACACGAGCGGAGGTCGCACAATACTAACGGTGAAGCCTGGTTGCTGCAGGGTTTGCAGGTATTGTTCTGCCTGCCATTTGCTGGCACCATAGGGATCGGAGGGGATGCAGTCGCTGACTTCAGTAAGAATGCCGCGCGGTTCATCGCCATACACTTTTACCGAGCTGATGTAAATGAAGTTCTTAACCCCCTGCGCGAGTGCCTGGTCGGCCAGTTGGCGCGTCAGCCCAAGATTTACATCGAAATACACCTGTTCAGGGATGGGCTGCATTTGGTGCGCTTTGCCCGCCAGGTGAACAATTGCGTCCAGTCCGCCCAAGTCCAGCTGATTCGGCGCTGTATTTCGCAAATCAAGCAGTACAAGGCGGTACCTTTCCTTATTGTATTCGAGGAATCGCTGTCCTACAAACCCGGTGGCGCCGGTAACTCCAACTGATTTCATTTTTTTGTTCGGGCCAGTGGCCGGATGTATTCGAATACTTTGTTCAGGTATTTAAAAGACAGCACTGCAAGATTGGTGCTTACGCCGTTTTCGCGGCAGGCTTTCACGATTTCCTTGTTCAGGATATAGCGGCTCAGGATGCTCTTGTTGCTCACCCCGCCTGTGCGCATGTATACAAGGATTTCCGGGATATAGGTATGGCTGATCTGATGCCGGAACATAAACCGCATCAGCAGCTCGTAGTCGGCGGCAATCTTATAATCCAGCTTATACAATCCAAACTGTTCATAGCAGGACTTCCTTGCATAAAAGGATGGATGGGCAGGCATATAGCCGTAACTGAATTTCTGCGGTGTGAAGTTGGCGGATGAATACAGCCGGACAATTTTCTCCAGCTTGCCTGGTTTTACAAAGGCAATATCTCCATACACCGCATCTACATGATCACCTTCGAATGCCTCAACGATGCGGGATACGATATGATTGGAAGGAAAAAAATCATCGGAATTGAGGATTCCAATAACATCGCCGGTAGCCATGCTGATACCTTTGTTAATGGCATCATACAGACCATCGTCTCTCTCCGACACCCATTTGGCTACATGGGGAAAGGATTGAATGATGGAAACGGTTTCATCGCGTGAGCCACCGTCTACCAGGATGTGTTCAACATCCTCATAATCCTGGTCGTCCACACTCTGGAGCGTATGTGCAACCGTTTTTGCACTGTTATAAGTAACTGTAATGATTGAAATCTTCATAGCTGCTATTGCCTTTCTATCACACAATTCTCCAGCACCAGCATATCCATTTGCGTGCGCAGAAAGCAATCCAGCGCTTCTGCCGGAGAGTTTACGATCGGTTCGTTTTCGTTGAACGAGGTATTCAGCAGGATGGGCACACCGGTCTTCTTTCGGAAGGTGTCAATCAAGGCATAGTACATTGGCGACACTTCTTTGTCAACCGTTTGCAGGCGGCCTGTTCCGTCAACATGGGTCACGGCGGGTATTTCGGAGTGCTTTTCGGGTTTTATTGGGAAAACCTTTTCCATAAAAGGCACGGGATCGGTTTTCGTGAAATAATCACCGGTATATTCCTTCAGGATAGATGGCGCAAACGGCCGGAAGCTCTCCCTTCTTTTGATTTTAGCATTCAGAAGATCCTTGGCTTTTGCGTTACGCGGATCGGCGATGATAGAACGGGCACCCAATGCTCTCGGCCCGAACTCTGCGCGACCATTGAACCATCCTACTACACCGGGTTCAATGAGTTTATTGGTAACCACATCATACAACGCTTCATCGTCCAGGCGACGATATTTGATCTCACGGGATTGAAGGAATGCTTCTATTTCATCATTGCTGAACCTTGCCCCGGTATAGGCGGAATAAACAGGTTTTGCCCTCGGTTGATCCAATTCGTGGTTATAGTAGTAAAGTGCTGAACCCATGGAAATACCTGCATCATGTCCGGCAGACGGAATATAAACGCCTTTGAATCCGGTGGCTTCCGCAATTTTTCCGTTGGCTACTGAGTTTTGGGCTACGCCTCCGGCCACGCAAACATTCTCCAACCCGGTTCTTTCCTTTAATTTTTTCAGGATATAAAAGATAAGCTCTTCTGTTACCCGTTGCACGGATGCAGCAAGGTCTTTATGGTATTGGGTCAGGTCTTCCCCTTTGGCCCTTGGTGCTCCAAACAGTTCAACAAATTTGGGCGAGTAAAGATTGCCAACCGAAGGAATATGATTTTCATATTTGAACCCCGCCTTTGTAGGCTGGATAAAGTAAGCTTCGTTCCAGGAATAGAGGCCATTGGGCAGAAAATTCAGCAACTGCTTTACCTTTTCGGTGTAATTGGGTTTGCCATACGGCGCCAGCCCCATCACCTTGTATTCATCGCCATAGTGGGGGAAGCCCAGAAACTGTGTAAAAGCGGTATAGAAAAGCCCGCATGATACCGGAAAGTCGACACTGTCGAGTACTTCAATCTTATTGCCCCTTCCCACTGCGATCATTGTTGTTGTAAAGTCACCCGACCCATCAATGGACAAAATCGCGGATTCCTCAAACGGCGACGCGAAAAAAGCGGAAGCCAGGTGACTTCGGTGGTGTTCAACGTTTTTGATTTTGCCATTCAATGCGGCGTATGGAATGTCCGCATCAATTTTTTTGAATTCGTTTTCAAGACTGGTTACTTCCTGGCTGTTCCTGAAGCGCTTGATAGCGCCAAATACAAGCGATGGATTCTTCCGCAGGTAATTCAGTTTGTTCATGAACTTTGCCCTGGGATCACGCCCAATGGTGATATAGTCCACTTCGTTTAGCGTGATACCCGCTTCCTGCAAGCAAAACCTGATCGCAAGGACCGGAAACCCAGCCCAGTGTTTTACGCGGGTAAAGCGTTCTTCTTCAGTGGCGGCTATCATTACGCCGTCTTTAAATATCGCCGCGGACGAGTCGGCATGGTATGCATTGATTCCTAAAATATACATAGACGTTTCAGCTAAATAGTGCGAGGTATTTTTGTTTAAGATAAGATGCGTTTGAGATGTGCGCTGCAGCCAGTTCCCATGCGCCGCTGGTCCATTGGTCGTAAGTATCCTGGTCCATTTCTATAAAGCGCTCCAGTGCGCGCTGCCAGCCGGTTTCATCCGAGAGGTCGATATCAGTTCCCGCCTTTTGTTCTTCCAGGTTTCGCCAGGGCGTGCGGGTACTAATCAATACTGGTCGTCCTGCCCTGAAGGCGTCGAATATCACATGTCCGAAATTCTCTCCCAGTGTTGGCAGCACAAAAAGATGGTGACGTTGGTAATACCCGGCCAGCTGTGGGTTTGGGACAGCCCCAACGTACTCCACCCTATGTTGCGCTGGCAGAGAAGCGATTGCTTCCTTGCACTGGTTCCAATAGCTTTCGTCTTCGATCGGCCCAACAACTGAGAGGACCACGGTTCCTTTAACATGCGCGAGGCGATTAAGAAGATATAATAGGTTTTTCTTTCCTACTACCCGGCTGATGAACAGGCAGTGCAGTGTACCGCTGTCTTTCCTGATCGATTGCAGCGGCTCCTGACTCATCGTAGGAAAGTCGTATACCAGTTCAATGGGCGGATTACCGGGAATATTTTGCGCGATGTCCTTTGCCTCGGTTTCATCGGTTGCATGAAACACCACGCTGCGCAAAAGGCCGGTAGCATGAAGCAGCCGGATGGCAAGCTTCTTTTTGAATGGCTTGAACCGGAGGGCGCCCTGCTGTAACATGCCCCTGGGGGCGAGCACCATCTTTCCTTTGAAACCGGTTTGTTTGGCTGCGAGTAAGGGAAGCATTGCGTAACCGGCAGAAAACATACTGTTCAGGTATATCGTATCGGGCTGCACTTCCCGAATCAGCCTTTTGAATCGAGCCAGTGATCTATTACCTTCTGCAACATAAAAAATGGAGCACTGTTTACCATCCTCCGTCCAGGTATCTGTCCGGATCCCTTTATAGGTTTGCTGGTCATCTAAGTCCCTGTCGCGCGTCACCACGAATAGCTCGCAGGAACCGCGGAGTGCACGCACTATATTGGCACAGGAACTGATTTGTCCGCCTGCTTTATACCCCGGGAGGTACCAGTCCACAAAAATCATCACACGCATCAGCTGGTCTTCCCGCTATTTTCTTTCGCTACGCGACGGTAAAGTTCCAGGTATTGTTCTGCAATCAACTGGCCGTGAAAACGGGTTGTGTTTCGGAATCCTTTTTCAACGAGTTCACTCCGGTATGCGTCGTCGTCAATAATTTTCAGGATGCCTGCGCGGATGGCAGCCGTATCAAAAGGATCTACCAGGCACGCCGCCTCGCCTGCTACTTCCGGCATCGACAGTATATTGGACGTGAGGACTGGTCGTCCCACGGTTTGCGCTTCCAGGATTGGCATGCCAAAGCCTTCATAGGTGGAAGCAAATACAATCATATCGGCTTCAGCGTATTTCGCAATCATGGCTTCTTCCGTCAAACCTGACTGGTAAGTATAGTCTATCCCATTTTCTTTGAGCAATTGTTCATAGGAAATCTCGAATTTTCCGACGATATGCAACTGGCAGGATATTCCCCTGATCGCTTCTATTAAACGTGGCAGGTTCTTATTGGGTGCTGTGCCCACCTGTAGAAGGATGGGTTTTTGTTTATTGAACGGCTTGTCGCGGCGAGAAAATTTGTCTGAGATCGCCACCGGAACAACAATTATTTTGGTTGGATCGCATTTAGCATATTTAAGAATTTCCTTCTTGGTCGATTCAGAAATCGCCGTGATGTACGTGGATCGCCGGATAGGAATAGTGAGCCAAAAAAATTTGAGCACCTTGTGTTTAATGCCTGTGCTTCGTTCGAGAAACACGCAATCGAGAATCGTGTGAATAGTGGTACGCGGATTGAGCAGCAGGCCGACGTAATTGATATCCCCTGTTACGTGGTTGATGCCCTTTTGCTGTCGCCATGCCTGCAGGCAGTTGAAAAATCGTTTGAATAGCCCGGCGCTTTCATAGCGTGAATAAACCGTGTCAGCGCTGATGCGATCCCTTAGTCGTTCACGCACATCTTCGAAAATAATTTCAACGCTGAAGTTGCCGGCGGAGCGTGCTTTACGCTGAAAATAAGTAACCAGGAGTTTTTCAGGGTACATAGTTGGCACGTTCTTCTTCAATCAGGAGATCAAGTACTTCGAAGAAATTCATGTGGTAATCCCATCCCAGCAACCGCTTTGCTTTTTCGCTGGAGCCATAAATGTCTTCGATATCGGTGGGACGAAATAAATTGTCGTTGACACGAATGGCCGATTCCGGGATCCCCAGTTTATTGAATATGTATCTGACCACATCGTAGAGCGCTACTGAGCGCCCGGAGCAAATGACGAAATCATCGGCTTTGTCCTGCTGCAGCATCAGCCACATCGCTTCCACATAGCTTTTGGAATAGCCGAAGTCGCGCTTAACCTGGATGTTTCCAAATTCAAGGTATTCTCTTTTACCCGCCAATATGTCGAGCGCTCCGGTAAGTGCTTTTTTTACAATAAAGTGTTCACCCCGGAGGTAGGATTCATGATTAAAGAGAATTCCACAGCATGCATACAATCCATAGGATTCGCGATAATTAATAGTGATGTGGTGGGCCGCCACTTTCGAAATCGCATAGGGACTAAGGGGGTGGAGTTTCGACTCCTCTGTAATAGGCAGTTCGTCGATCTTGCCAAACATCTCGCTGCTGGAGGCCTGGTAGAAGCGAATAGCGGGGTTAATGAGCCGAATGGCCTCTAGTATATTGACTACGGAGTTAATATTGAATTGAATCGTTCCAATGGGTTGCTTGAACGAAAGCGATACACTACTTTGGGCTGCCAGGTTGTATATCTCTGCAGGCTTTGTCTCCAGAATTATTTTAATAACCTGGGAGAGATCCTGGAGATCACATTCGACGAGTTCAACTTTACCCAGTACATTCAGGTATTGCAACCTGAAGGTGCTGGCACCGGAGAGGGTTCGCACAAGTCCATATACTTTATATCCTTTGTCAGTCAGAAACTTAGCCAGGTAAGCTCCATCCTGTCCGGTTATTCCCGACACGATTGCGGTTTTCATCTCTTTCTTTACTTTTTGCAGACAGCGTAATGAATAAGGTTGGGAATGTCCTGTATAATATCCAAA
>JAGWTK010000210.1 GCA_028876035.1 Bacteroidota bacterium | reverse complement strand
GTCAGGGACACGAAAGCAGATATCAGTACCGCCGCGGCCAGCACCACGCCGAATTCGCGGAATAACCGGCCTACAAAGCCCTGCAGGAAAATCACCGGAAGAAAAACAATGGCCAGTGTAATGGACGTTGAAATGATGGCAAAGAAAATCTCCTTACTGCCTTCCAGTGCTGCTTTTCGGATCGGCAATCCTTCTTCCAGCTTGCGAAAGATATTTTCAGTAACAACAATACCATCATCCACCACGAGTCCGGTTGCGAGTACAATACCCAGCAGTGTAAGGATATTGATAGAGAAACCCGCTACATACATTATAAAGAAAGTGGCAATAAGCGAGATGGGAATATCGATCAGCGGGCGTATCGCTATCAGCCAGTTCCGGAAGAAAATAAAGATAACCAGCACCACCAGGATAAAAGCAATGATCAATGTCTCCTTCACTTCAGACAGTGAATTGCGGATATTTTGTGTATTGTCGATGAGCACGTTTACTTCGATATCTGATTTATTGGCTTTTTTGATTTGTTCGAAGCGTTTGTAAAATTCATCGGCGATCCGGATGTTATTGGCCCCTGGCTGCGGGATAATGGCCAGTCCAACTGCATTCACCCCGTTGTATTTCCAGCTCTGCTCCAGTACTTCAGGTCCCAATTCCACCCTTGCGATATCGCTGAGGCGTACGATACCGGCGCTGTCTTCCCGGATGATCAAATCACGGAATTGCTTTTCTGTAGTGAGCCTGCCCAGGGTACGTATAAGCATCTCCGTATTATCGCCATAAATTTTTCCCGGCGGCAATTCCACGTTTTCAGAACTCAGGGCAGTACGGATATCGCTGAAAGCGACGCCATAGGCATTCATTTTATCGGGGTTGAGCCAGAGCCGCATCGCATAGCGTTTCTGCCCGAATATATTTACCGAGCTTACATCGTCGATGGTCTGCAATTGTTGCTGCAACACATTCTCCGCATAATCGCTCAGTTCCAGCAAACTCTTGCTGCGGCTCTGCACTGCAAGGATTAATATAAAATCACTGTTTGCATCGGCCTTGCTGATCACAGGGGGTGCATCAATGTCCTGTGGCAGGCTGCGCGCAGCTTGTCCCACTTTATCGCGTACGTCGCTCGCCGCTGCTTCCAGATCTACGCCGAGGTTAAATTCCACCGTAATCTGGCTATTGCCGAGGGAAGATGAAGAGGTAACTGTTCGGATGCCCGGAATACCATTCACCTGTTTTTCGAGTGGCTCGGTAATCTGGCTCTCGATGATATCGGGGTTGGCGCCGGTATAAGAAGTACTGATTGTAATAATGGCCGGGTCGATGGCCGGGTAGTCGCGCACCGCCAGGAAGGTGAAACCAACGACGCCGAAAAGGATGATCATCAGGTTCATCACCGTGGCGAGGACAGGTCGTTTTAACGATAGCTCTGATATATTCATAAACTGCTGAGCAAACTGTTTGAGTTAACCACTGAAAAATGGACGACGATAGGTTTAAAGTGCTTTGGAAAGTTGTTCCAATGTTTTTACGCCGCGTACTTTCAACGGCGCTTTGGGGCGGGCAAATAAAACACCGGTTACAACAACGCTGTCACCCGGCTGTACACCACTCACGATCTCTACATTGTTGCTTTCGCGTACGCCAGTGGTAACATTCAGGAATGCGGCCTTTCCTCCCTTTACAAGCACCAACTGGCTGTTACGGTCATCGGGAATAATGGCATTGGTGGGCACCATGATGGCTTTTCTGTTCGCACCAGCATCCACAAATACTTTCACAAAAGCGCCCGGGTTGGCCGTGCCCTCCTGCAGAACCGCCCGCACTTTTAGGTTGCGGGTAGAAAGATTAACCTGCGGCTCTGTGGCAATCACCGTTGCTTTTTTCCGGGATTTGTTGGCAGCGTCCACTTCAACATCTACCGTGCCGCCTTTTCGGATAAGGTTGCTGAATTCTTCCGGCAGGGTAAAATCGATTTTCACTTTTGCCACCTGCTGTATGGTGGCAATGACAGTGGAGGCGGTTACAAAGGCACCCGGGCTTACCTGGCGCAGGCCAACCACCCCGCTGAAAGGTGCGCGGATGATCGTTTTGTCGATCAGCGTCTGGGTGTATTGGATATCTGCCTTCAGGCTGTTTACCTGGTTGATGGCATTGTCATAATCCGCCTGGTTGATGCCGTTGACGTCGAGCAATTTCTGGTAGCGCTCAGCCGTCTTTTGGGCAAGGTCGAGCTGGACCTTACTTTTGGCCACCTGAGCCTGGAGATCGGCATCATTAATTCTTGCTATAACCGTACCCTGGGTAACAGGATGGCCCTCCGGAACGTTGAGGTAAGTAAGCCTGCCACTCACCTCGGGGTGGAGCTCAACATATTCACTGGCTACGATGGTGCCGTTGGCCTCTACCGTATTGGTGACGGTTTGCGGACTGGCAATAATCACATCCACAACAGTAATGGGTGCTTCTTTGGGCTTTGTCGGTCCCGGTTTTTCCTTGCAGGCGACAAATGAAAGGAGCGAAAAAACAGGGATTAGGGCGTACGGTTGGGCTGGCTTTAGCCTGTTGAATAACATAATGTTTAGAAAGCACTGGTGAGAAAATTCAAATATAGAAGATTTGATGGCGAAACGCACAAAAGCACGCGGTGCCTGTTGCCTTACTTCATTAAAAACGCATTAATAAATCAAGTAGACTTTAAACCCTGCCATCAAGACAAACTAATACGCTGGTTCAGGGGAAAAGTCAATGATTTATATGTCATTAGTGCCTGAGGGCGTTTCCGTCAAATTTGCGTTTCTTTGCGCATCAATTCCCTTCCATGGAGATACTAGTAGGCATTATCATGGGCAGCGACAGTGATCTTCCGGTGATGCAGGCCGCTGCGGACATCTTATCCGAGCTCGGCATTGGCTTTGAGCTGACGGTTGTTTCCGCGCACCGAACCCCGCTGAGGATGGTCGAATACGCCCAAACCGCCCGCACGCGAGGTTTGAAAGTCATCATTGCCGGCGCCGGCGGTGCCGCACACCTGCCGGGAATGGTCGCTTCGATCACCCCCTTACCTGTGGTGGGAGTGCCCATCAAATCCTCCAACTCGATAGACGGATGGGACTCGGTGCTTTCAATATTGCAGATGCCCAATGGTATTCCGGTGGCTACGGTGGCACTTAATGCTGCAAAAAACGCAGGGCTGCTCGCTGCAAGTATCATTGGGGCTGCTGATGCAGCGGTTTGCGATCGGGTTGCGGGCTATAAGAAAAAACTGGAGGAAGAAGTGCTCCACAAAGTGAGCGGACTTCAGCAGCAAGGCTGGCAAAACAGCTTTGATAAGTAAGCATCCGCTCCGTTAATTTTAACATCTTGCTGCATTCCCCTTGTGCAATTAGCACTATACTTGCATCATTACCAGCAAACACAGTAACTTTAACCAGTTATGCTGAACCCGAACGACGCCCAATTTGAATCAAAGAAAAACATGCAGGCGGCCACGATCACGCTCGCGATCCTGGCGGCGCTTTTCCTGTTTCTTTTTCTTGTGGGATGGACGACTCCCTCCGTTTTACAACCATTGCCGGAAGAAGGCATTGAAGTAAACCTGGGTAACAGCGATGCGGGCATGGGTACCGATCAACCTTTTGAACCTGGTAAACCAGCACCACAGGATCAGCAGCAATACACCCCACCAAAAGCAGTGCCCACGCAGCAGGAAGATGTGAAAGAGCCCGTAACCGATGACAAAGACGCTGATGCACCTGAAATAAAAAAGCCAACCGTTACCAAGCCCGACGCCACCAAAATTGCGGAGAAAGCAGAAACTAAAAAGGTTACGCCTAAAAAAGTTGAGACGGAAACACCACCTGCACCGGCACCTCCAAAACCGAAAGCCGTTTTCAAAGGAGTAAATGGTACAGGCACTGGGGGCAATGAAGCCGATAGCTATAAAAAAGGCGGTAATGAAGGCATCGCCGGGGGCAATGGCGACCAGGGTCGTCCGGGTGGTAATCCTGACAGTAAGAATTATACCGGGGGCGGACATGGAAATTCGGGGCTGGCCATTTCGCGGGGTCTCGAAGGAAGAAGCATTACCCGGGTGTACAATTACCAGGGTGATTTTGATACCAATGAGAAAGTGGCCGTGGATGTTAAAATAGACCAGTCGGGCAATGTAATCAGCGCCAGCTACCAGCCACGCGGTTCAACCACCTCTTCTACCTCTTATAAAGACAAGGCCGTTGAAATCGTTCGCAAGTCGAAGTTCAACGCGTCCTCATCAGGAACGGATGAACAAACGGGTACGGTCATCGTGAACTTCCGGATCAACCGGTAATCTTCAGGCCATTCAAATTCTGCTTTGCGCCGGGCGCCGTTACGCTCTATCTTTGCGGCGATGAACTACCAGCAAACCCTCGACTACCTGTTTGCAAAACTTCCCATGTACAGCCGGATCGGAGCGGCTGCCTTCAAAGCTGACTTAACCAATACGATTGCGCTTTGTGCTTCGATCGGTAATCCCCAATTGACCATAAAAACGGTACACATCGCCGGCACCAACGGAAAAGGATCTACCAGTCATATGCTGGCAGCCGTATTCCAGAAAGCGGGCTATAAAACAGGTTTGTACACCTCTCCTCACCTGGTGGATTTCCGGGAACGCATTCGTGTAAACGGCGAAATGGTTAAGGAGGATTTTGTGGTTCGGTTTACGGAACGCATCAAACCCCAAATAACCGTTATTGAACCCTCTTTTTTTGAAATTACCGTGGCGATGGCTTTCAGCTATTTTGCAGAAGAGCAGGTTGATATCGCTATTATTGAAACCGGCCTGGGCGGCAGGCTGGACAGTACCAATATTATTATTCCAGAATTATCTGTCATCACCAATATCGGCTGGGATCACATGAACATGCTCGGTGATAGCCTTGAAAAAATTGCGGGTGAAAAAGCAGGCATTATCAAGCAGGCTGTGCCGGTTGTCATTGGTGAAACCCTGCCTGAAACCATTACCGTTTTCGAACGGGCTGCAACGGAAAAAGCTACGGTCCTTTCACGCGCTGCTGATTTTTATTATGCAGAAAGCTGGGAGGAAAAGGAGCACGTGCTGGAGGTAACGGTGGTGGACAAACGAAATGATGAGCACAGCGTATACGAACTCGATCTGCAGGGGTTTTATCAAACCAAAAACCTTCTGACAGTATTAACAGCTCTGCGTATCCTGCGCACGAAAGGCTGGCAGATGGATATCGCAGCAGTCCGGGAAGGCTTGCGCTATACCCGCCACCTGACCGGATTGCAGGGACGATGGGAAATAGTGCATACACGGCCGCGTGTGGTGCTGGATGTGGCCCACAATGAAGACGGCATCCGGCAGGTACTGGCGCAGGCCGATGCAACCGACCACACTGACTTGTATTTTGTACTGGGAATGGTTAAAGATAAGGAGATCGAAAAAGTGATTGCCTTGTTGCCGGAGCATGCACAGTATTATTTTACACAGGCGGCCATTCCAAGAGCATTGCCAGCACAGGAACTGGCGAACAAAGCAGCGGCTGCTGGTTTAACCGGCATAATAGTACCAGATGTGAACACCGGGCTAAAAGCGGCTTTACAAAAGGCTGCACCCAGCGATCTGATTATCGTTTGCGGAAGTGTATTCCTGGTGGGCGAGGTAAATCGTTCTTTGTTCGGATAGACTTTACACCTTAGATCAATAATTTAAGTTGCTGCAGACGTTCCAGCGCGAAAAAAATGCAGCTGACATGCAGGGCCTGTCCTATTTTTCCTTCCATTAGCAGTGCCCTCAATTCGGCGAACGACACTTCAATAATGTCTATCTCCTCGTTCCGGTCGAGTGATTGCCCGCTTGTCTTTTTTCCGCCGGTCGCAAGAAAAAACTCAGTGTAGTTATTCAGCAGGCCCGGGTTGGCGGCCGCCCTGCCTACATGTTCTACCTGGTTAAAATGATAGCCGGTTTCTTCTAGCAGTTCGCGCTGCATACCAGTAACAAAGTCCTCCCCTTCATCAATAAAGCCACCCGGTGTTTCGATCATTATTTCATTCACGGGATGGCGGTATTGCCGGATGAGTACAATCTTTCCGTCTTCTGTTACCGGCAAGGCAGTTGCAGAAGTAGGTAGTTCTACGACGTAGTAAGGATCGATGATGATACCGTCCGCACGCTGACAACGATCGCGGCGAGCAGTGAAATAAGGATGGCGGCTGATGTATTCCGATTCAAGGATTTTCCAATGCATATTTCCCAACTTGTTTTACCAGCCGTTTCTTTCGCGCAGGGAAGTGATATGTGCGGTGTGGTGACGTCCGTGCCAGGCATACATGCCCAGCAAATACCAAAGCGTCCATTGCTTGCCCGCTGCGGGATGTACAATGGTTCGGTTCCATTCAGCTTCGGTGAGGTGCTTCAGCATTTCATGCCAGCGCGTATGCAGTGCATACAGCAAGGTCACAGAAACATTGGCAGGCAAATGATGCGTATCGCCCAGTTCGGCCCATAACTTCTCTTCATAGGGTCGAATGGTAGGATTATCCTCCGTGAGTCCGAGTTTAAACCGGCAATAAGCATTGATATGACTGTCGGCCACATGGTGCACCAGTTGTTTAACGGTCCAACCTCCCTCGCGGTAAGCTGTGTTTTGTTGCGCCTCGTTCAAATTCAGCAGTGCATTTTCGATCGATTGCGGCAGGAATTTAATGTCATTCAGCCAGTCGTTTAGTTGTTTCTGCGAAAATGGCTGTGGCTCGTATTTGCCGATGGGATAGCGTAAGTCCATGAGGAAGTTTAAAAGTTTAAGGGCATCTCTAAAAA
>JAGWTK010000209.1 GCA_028876035.1 Bacteroidota bacterium | reverse complement strand
CTGCTGAAACTCGCATCCGTTAACCCCTCTAAACATACTAACTAATTTAGCTGCAATATACTAAATAAATTAGTTTGTTATCAGCCGCTGAACATTCAAATGAGAAAGTTCTACCTAATTCTATATATCTTAAATGTCCCTCGTACCTTTAAACGATGGTGATTCTCTCCTCCGCACAAATCCACGACTGGGATGCGTATACGATTCGGCATAAGCCGATTCGGAGCATTGATTTGATGGAAATCGCATCGACACGTTGTGTGCAGTGGCTTTGGCAAAGAACCTTGCCGCACCAACCGATTGCGGTGTTTTGCGGTAAGGGCAATAATGGCGGCGATGGATTGGCGATCGGCCGGTTATTGTCGGCCCGCGGAAGAAAGGTGGCCGTGTATATCCTGGAGGCCGGACAAAAAGGAACCGATGATTTCCAGGAAAACCTGGCCGGTCTGCACCAGACACCGGCGGAGATTGTATACCTGCAGTCGCCCGATCATTTTCCGGTATTGGCAGCGGGTACGATGATCATAGATGCTTTGTTCGGGACAGGCTTAAACCGAAAGCTGGAAGGATTGGCGGCTGCATTGGTGGAAAAAATAAATAGCTATGGCGCGGAAGTAGTGTCGATTGATATGCCCAGTGGGATGCTGGCTGATGGCTCTTCGCGAGGCTTTCCGGTGATAACGGCTACGCATACCCTCAGTTTTCAATGTATGAAGCTGGCGTTTATGCTACCGGAAAATGAAGCGCATACCGGGGTGGTGCATATCCTCGAGATTGGACTGATGCCCGGCTTCCTGGCGCAATTGCAATGCGATACCCTGCTGTTGGATATAGATCTTATTCGGGCCATCTACAAACCGAGAAAACGCTTTAGTCACAAAGGCAATTATGGACATGCTTTACTGATAGCGGGTAGCAAGGGAATGATGGGAGCAGCCGTCCTGGCCGCCCGTGCTTGTCTTCGTTCAGGCGTAGGTAAGCTGAGTTGTCTGTCGCCCGAATGTGGTTATTCCATCATGCAGACGGCCGTGCCGGAAGCGATGTGCAGCACCAATGGGGATGATTATCTCACTGCTCCACCTGGGCATTTGGAACAATACGCGGCAATCGGAATTGGTCCGGGTATGGGCACCCGTGACGATCAAGCAGTGCTAATAAAAGAACTGTTATCGGGATACAAGCACCCCCTACTCGCAGATGCAGATGCGTTGAACTTGCTGGCAAAGCAGCCTGACTTACTATCTCAATTGCCGGCTTTTTCGATTATTACGCCCCACCCTGCCGAATTCGACAGGCTGTTTGGACCCCAATCCAACGATTTCGAGAGGATTGAAGCCGCGCGAAAAGCAGCAGCCCGGATGGGAATTATTATTATTTTGAAGGGACACCATACTTTAATTGCGATGCCTGGGGGGAATGCATTTTTCAACAGCACGGGCAATCCGGGCATGGCAACGGGCGGGAGTGGCGACGTATTGTCAGGCATCATTACTGGTTTATTAGCGCAGCAATATGCACCGGAGCAAGCGGCTTTGCTGGGTGTGTTTCTACACGGACTGGCAGGTGATTGCGCAGCAAAAAGAATGAGTGAAGAAGCGATGATTGCGGGTGATATTGTTGATCATTTGGGTGAGGCCTTTCTGCGGTTGGTGAACCACCCAACTCCGTAAAATGCACACTACAAACGCATTTTAATTGGATTAGTCATTAGCGCTGTTTTTAATATGTTTGGATTTTTCAACGATTTTTGATTAACTTACCGGCGCAAATAATTTGAAATACTTACATAAAAGTTATTTGTAATAAGTGTAATCGCTTATTTTTACGAACCCTATCCTTCCTTCCAAGCCTTATCCCAGGTATAGTAAAAGTTTGCCATCCGGCGTTACCCCTTTTTTAAAGCAACATGATTACGAATCTTCCTGGCGAGAAATGGAAACCAGTTCAATTTGGGTTTAAGTTTACCAACGATTATCAGTTACAGGTGTCGAACATGGGCCGGCTGAAGGCCTTTAATAAGTTTTCGGACGGTGAGATTCTGCAGGGGTCTACCATCAACGGGTACCGCATCATTCGCTTGAAGCTGTACCGGCCCAAGGATAAGAAGACCGCCGAAGTGCTAAAGGCAAAGCATAGCCAGATACTGGCCATCCGGGACAAAACCATTGTAAAAAAGCGACAGCTGGCGAAGGCGAAGCGCACAGATCCTTCGGCAAAAAAGCTGCGTGCCGAGATAGCTGCGAATATTGTTACCATGAAGCAGATGCGCTCGGTGTTACGGAAGGATCGCCAGCTGGACATCAAGAACCGCACGATACATTATCACTCCCTCATACATCGCCTTGTAGCAGAGGCATTCTGCAAACCCAAATCAGCCAAGCACTCGGTGGTGGGCCACCTTGATTTCGATAAAATGAACAACAAAGCCAGCAATCTCCGCTGGATGACGCCCGAAGAGAATTACAAACACCAGCAAGCCAGTCCATATGTAATCGCCGAAAAACGCGATCGCGTTACTATCTACAAAGATCAACCCCGTGGTGCCAAGCTAACCGTGGAGAAAGTGAAGGAACTAAAAAAACTTCTCAAAGAAGGGAAAGATGTGAAGGTGTTGGTGAAGAAGTTTAAGGTGACGGACACACAAATAATGCGCATCAAAAGAGGCGAGAACTGGGCTTCGGTGGATGTCTAGATAGATGTCTGATGTCGGATGTGATCATCGCTGATGTGGGAGCAGTCTCACCTGGATGTAAGGGCTCCTTGAGATATAAGATATGTTGATGTAAGATATCTGAGAGGATCGCTGATGTCTGATGTGGTCATCGCTGACGTGGGAGCAGTTGTGACCGAATGCCAAGGTTCCGGGAAATATAAGATATAAGACGTGGTGATTTAAGATATCTGCTACTGCGAATCGCTAATGTCTGATGCCAAATCCCAAATGGAGGATGTGACGTGTCATTCGGCCGAACGGTTTTCATTTATCACATTTATCACATTTGTCACATTTATCACATTAAACAAGGTTCACCTCGCGCTCCAACTCCACTCCAAACTTCTCCTGCACACTCTGCAAAATCCGGGAACTGAGTTGAAAAATCTGCTCACCCTGCGCGTTCCCGTAATTAACCAGTACGAGCGCTTGCAACGGATGTACCCCAGCATCGCCTTCTCTGAAACCTTTCCAGCCGCATTGTTCGATCAGCCAGCCCGCGGCGAGTTTGGTGGTTCCATCGGGTTGCGGATAGCCTGGGATGTTTGGATATTTCGATTTCAGTTCGGGAAATTTTTCGCCACTCACGGTGGGATTTTTGAAGAAGCTGCCGGCATTACCCACCACCGCCGGATCGGGAAGTTTGGATTGGCGAATGCGAATGACGGCATCAGAGATCGCTTTGATCGAAAGTTCCGTCACGCCTGCCTTTTCCAGCTCTTGTTGAATCGCGCCATAGCTGGTATGGAAGACGGGTTGTTTGCGAAGTTTGTAGGTGACTGATAAGATAGCGAATTGTCCCTTGAATTTGTTTTTGAAAACGCTTTCGCGGTAACCGAAGGCGCAATCATTTGTATTGAATCGTAGGATCGTTTTTTCTTCGAGGTGGAAAGCTTCGAGTTCATGAAACAAATCCTTGATCTCGACACCATAAGCTCCGATGTTTTGGATCGGACTGGCACCGCAGCAGCCAGGTATCAGCGATAAATTCTCAACGCCCGCCAAGCCCTTGTCGATGCAATAAAGTACAAACTGGTGCCAATTGACACCCCCTCCTACCCGCAGGTAAACATATTCATTATCTTCCCCTACATTTACGATGCCGGTGATCTCGTTCTTAAGCAGGAGCCCGTTGAAGTTTTTGGTGAAAAGGATGTTTGAACCGCCGCCGAGGATGAGTGTTGAGGTAAGAGGTAAGGGGTAAGAGGTTTTTTGCGTAGATAATATTTCCTCGAGTTGTTGGGCAGTTTCAAATCTTGCGAAATAGCGGGCGGTGGCATCGATGCCGAAGGTATTTAGTCTGCGAAGCGATGCATTTTCTTCTATGAGCATACCGCAAATATAGAATTTATGAAAGCCATCCTGATTGGTGCAAGCGGACTGATTGGTCAGCATTTACTGCAGGAGCTGTTGGCCGACAGTTCTGTAGAAAGCGTGAAACTGATCGGCCGGCGAAGCTTGGGTCTCTCCCACCCCAAGCTCAGCGAAGCCATCATTGATTTCGAGAACGAATCCGCCTACCGCGATGCCATCAGTGATGCCGATACCATTTTTTGCTGCGTAGGAACTACCCAGAAAAAAGTAAAAGGCGACCAGTCCGCCTACCGCAAAGTAGATTATGATATTCCTGTCCGCGCCGCCCGCTATGCCGCGGCCAAAGGCTTTCAACGTTACCTGCTTGTTTCCTCCGTTGGCGCCGATCCCAAGAGCAGCAATTTCTACCTCAAACTCAAAGGCGAAGTAGAAGCCGCCATTGCCGCGCAATCCATTCCCTCGATCTATTTCATGCGGCCATCAATCCTGTTAGGCGCCCGCCAGGAATCGCGCATAGGCGAAACCGTTGGCAAGGGCGTCATGCAGGCGTTTTCGTTTTTGTTGCTGGGTGGGATGAGAAGGTATAAGCCGATACAGGGTAAAGATGTGGCGAAGGCTATGCTCCGTGCGGCGAAAGGTTCGCAGGAAGGGAGGTGGGTGTGGGAGTATGGGGAGATGCTGGGTTGACCTGGTAGCACGCACCGTCTCGCGAAGCGGACGGTGCTGAAAACGTATCGAAAAAACGATGCACAGACTTCTTATCTGGAGACTCCTCCCGATGCATCGGAACGCAGGGCTGACGATGCTTTTATTGGCGGTGCAAAAACACTTAAAACTTATAACTAAAGATCGCTTATCGGCCTATACTTCGGCACCAGCGTTTTCATCACAATCCAGGCGACGAGATAAGCCAGTGCGCAGATAGTAAACATAATGGTATAGCCGGTTTTGATATGATCAACGGCTTTGTAATGATCGAATAAGGCACCCCCGAGTTTTGTCATCAGCACACCACCCATTCCACCGGCAAAGCCACCAATGCCCACCACGGATCCAATGGCTTTTTTGGGGAACATATCGCTCACCGTAGTGAAGATATTTGCACTCCATGCCTGGTGGGCAGCCGTGCCGATACCAATCAATACTACGGGTATCCAATAATTGGCATCGCCAAACGGTTGTGCAAGCAGTACCACCAGGGGTATCAGCGCAATCACCAGCATTGCGCGCATACGGCCATCGTAAGGCGTATATCCTTTCTTGATAAAATACATCGGAAACCATCCGCCGGTAACACTGCCTACACCGGTAATGGTGTAGAGAATGGCCAGTGGCATCGACATCGACAAGGGCGTCATCCCATGCTGATCCTTGAGATAGGCTGGTAACCAAAACAGGAAAAACCACCAAACGCCATCTGTCATAAATTTTCCAAAAGTAAATGCCCAGGTTTGGCGATACGCCAACAGTTTCGTCCAGGATACTTTTGCCGGTGGCGCCGCTTCGTCTGCCGCCGCCTGCTCATTATCGCTGTCGCTGTTGATATAGGCATATTCTTCCGCTGAAAGTCGTTTTTGTTTTTCTGGTCGCTCGTACATCAGCCACCAGAAGATCAACCATACGAAACCAATTCCACCAATAATAATAAAGGCAGCACCCCAGCCCCAGGCTGCCGCAATCCATGGCACGGATACAGGCGCCAATACCGCGCCCACATTTGCACCTGAATTAAAAATGCCGGTGGCAAAGGATCTTTCTTTCTTGGGAAAATATTCTGCGGTTGCTTTGATGGCCGCCGGGAAGTTGCCGGCTTCGCCCACTGCCAGCACAGCTCGTGAAAACATGAAGCCTGCGACGGAAGCGCCAACGCCCGTGATGCCAATAACGGATAATATTTTTCCAATCGCGCCGCCAATCGGGATGGAAACGGCATGTACAATCGCCCCTACCGACCACAAGACTATCGCCCATGTGTAACCGCGTTTTGTTCCCAGTTTATCGATCACCCTGCCTGCAAACAGCAATGCGATCGCATAAATAAACTGAAAGGTGGCGGCAATATTTGCATAGTCACTGTCTTTCCAGCCAAACTCAACCTCCAGTGATGGCTTTAACAGGCTGAGCACCTGCCGGTCGAGGTAGTTGATAGTAGTAGCAAAGAACAGGAGGGCGCAGATCGTCCACCGGTATTTTCCAATCGTTGATGACTGCATGGCATGCGTTTGTTTGGTGATCTTTTACCAGTGCGGACCGGTATTTTATTTATCCGGCTTTTACGGACCGAATCGTTGCAAACACTTCTTTGGCAAGCGATTCAATGCCGGCATAATCTTTTTGTTCCATCAGCTTCTTACTGATCAACTTGCTGCCCATACCCACGGCGCAAACACCGGCTTTGAACCAGCCGGCAATGTTTTCTTTGCTGGTATCAACACCACCGGTAGGCATGAACAGCAGTTTAGGGAATACCTCTTTAATGGTCGTAAGGTATTCAGGTCCGAGCATATTACCCGGAAACAATTTGATAAACCGGATACCCGCATTCTCCGCAGCAATGATTTCTGAAGGCGTCATACAACCTGGCGCATAGAATACATCATTTGCCACTGTGTAATCAGCGATTTCTTTTACGAAACCCGGACTTACTAAAAAATCAGCCCCGGCTGCGAGGTATTTTTTGGCGGTGTCCAAATCTTTAATCGTACCAATTCCCAGGAGCATGCCCTGCATTTCTGCATTGCGCAAGTCTACCAGTTTACTGAAATTGGCGAATGCTGCGTCGCCCCGGTTGGTGTACTCCACCGCTTTCAC
>JAGWTK010000208.1 GCA_028876035.1 Bacteroidota bacterium | reverse complement strand
TGAAACTCAGTATCGCAGTCCAGAAATCAGGCCGCCTGTATGAAGACTCGGTAAAACTCCTCAAGGAATGCGGCATAGATCTCCGCAACGTAAAAGACCGGCTCAAAACCGAAAGCGATAATTTTCCGCTGGAGGTTTTCTTCCTGCGCGATGACGATATTCCGCAGTACGTAGAAGACGGCGTTGCGCATATTGGCATTGTGGGAGAGAATGTGCTGTTTGAAAAAAATCGCCGCACTGCGGTAGTGGAGGAACTCGGTTTCGGTAAATGCCGCTTGTCGATCGCTGTACCCCGCAGCCAGCAATACAATGGCGTTACTTCACTGAGCGGGAAACGCATTGCCACCAGCTATCCCTTCCTTGTGCGCAATTACCTCAAGCAACACAATGTAGTAGCGGATATTCATGAGATCAGCGGCTCTGTGGAAATTGCACCGGGCATTGGCCTGGCAGATGTAGTGGCCGATCTCGTGAGCAGTGGTTCCACGCTTTTCATGAATGGTTTGAAGGAAGTGGAAACGATACTCCAGTCGCAGGCGGTACTTATCCGCAACGAAGGATTGGCTGCAGAACAAATGCTGCTGCTCGAAAAATTGCTGTTCAGGATTCGTTCTGTAAAAAAAGCGAAGCGGAACAAATACATCCTGCTGAACTCCCCCAATGACAGGGTACAGGACATCATCGCCCTGTTGCCGGGAATGAAGAGTCCCACCGTGTTACCACTTGCGGAAGGTGGCTGGAGCAGTGTACACAGTGTACTCAACGAAGACGAGTTCTGGGATAAGATCGAACAGTTGAAAGCAGCCGGAGCGCAGGGGATACTGGTGATTCCGATCGAGAAAATGGTAATCTGAAATATAAGATATAAGATGTGATGATATAAGATATTCGGAGCTGCACAACGATGCGGCTGGAACAGTAATGCAAGCTTCGCCTGGAGATATCTTACATCCCAATATCTTATATCTAAAATGTCAACTTATGAAAGTGTATCTCCATCCAGACAGAGAAGCGTGGCCAAAGCTACTGAAGCGCACTTCGCTGGACGCAGTCGCATTGGAAGAAAAAGTGAACGCGATACTCGCCGATGTGCAGTCGCGGGGCGAAGCGGCAGTGCGTGATTATGCGAAAAAGTTTGATGGGGTTGCGGTGGAGGCACTGCTCGTAACAGCAACTGAAATTAAAGCAGCTGCGCAGTTGCTGGATGATAATTTGAAATCCGCTATCGCACAGGCAGCTGCTAATATCCGTCGGTTTCATGAAGCACAGCTTAAACCCGAACCCGTCATAGAAACCATGCCCGGTGTTCGTTGCTGGCGAAAAAATGTGGGTATAGAAAAAGTAGGATTGTATATCCCCGGCGGATCAGCACCGTTGTTTTCAACCCTGCTGATGCTGGCGATTCCGGCTACCATAGCCGGCTGCAAAAGCATTGTACTCTGCACACCACCCGCAAAAGACGGAAGCATTCATCCTGCCATATTATTTGCTGCACAAACAGCCGGCGTTACCCAAATTTTCAAAGCGGGAGGCGTACAGGCGATTGCGGCGATGGCGTATGGAACCGAAACGATACCGGCCGTGTATAAAATATTCGGACCAGGCAATCAATACGTCACCTGTGCCAAACAACTGGTGCAACGCAAAGGACTGGCCATTGACATGCCCGCCGGTCCCAGCGAAGTAGCCGTCTTCGCCGATGCCAGCGCGAACGCTGATTTCATCGCCGCTGATTTATTATCGCAGGCAGAGCACGGTCCCGATAGCCAGGTAATATTGGTAACAACGGAAGAAACGCTCGTGCAGAAAGTGCAACAGTCGATCAGTGCACAACTCGAACAACTTCCCCGGCGGGCATTGGCCGAACAATCCCTGGCCAACAGCAAAGCCATTGTAGTGAAAGACGAAGCAACGGCCCTCGAACTGCTCAATGAATATGCCGCCGAACACCTGATCCTCGCCTGCACCCATGCGGAATCAATGGCTGCATCGGTGGTCAATGCCGGTTCTGTTTTCCTGGGTCATTATTCACCGGAGAGCGCGGGCGATTATGCGAGTGGTACAAACCATACTTTGCCCACTAACGGTTATGCCAGAGCGTATAGCGGGGTAAGCGTCGACAGTTTCGTAAAAAAAATCACCTACCAGGAACTGAGCGAGCAAGGCCTTAGAAATATTGGACCGACAGTAGAAGCCATGGCGGCAGCAGAAGGATTGGAGGCGCACAAACAAGCCGTCAGTATCCGGCTGCGGAGTCTTTAGTCTTTAGTCCGTAGTCCTTAGTCCTTAGTCGGTAGTTCTTAGTTTATAGTTCTTAGTTTATAGTTCATTATTCGTAGTCTTGAGTCTTTGTACTTTGTACTTTGTACTTGGTACTTTGTACTCTTTTTCATCAACCATGAGTTTCGATATCAACAACCTCCTCCGGGAGAACATCAAAAAACTGGTGCCTTATTCATCCGCCAGGGATGAGTTTAAGGGCGAAGCGCGCGTTTTTCTCGACGCCAATGAAAACAGCCTGGGATCGCCGCTGACCAAATGGTACAACCGCTATCCTGATCCGCTGCAGTGGAAGATCAAGGAAAAGCTGTCGGCCATCAAGGGCATACCGCCGCAACACATTTTCCTCGGAAACGGAAGCGATGAATGCATCGATATCCTGTACCGCGCATTTTGCAATCCCGGTAAGGACAATGTGATTATTTGTCCGCCTACCTATGGCATGTACGAAGTCAGTGCCCATATCAACGACATTGAAATCCGCCGTGCGCCCCTGCTGGATGATTTCCAGCTCAACCTGGCCCACCTCGAGACACTCGTTGACGCACACACGAAAATCATCTGGCTCTGCTCACCCAATAATCCCACGGGCAATGCACTGCACCGCGAAGACATCGAAACGGTACTGAACAATTTCGACGGGTTGGTGGTAATAGACGAGGCTTATATCAACTTTAGCCGTCATCGTTCTTTTATTCCCGACCTGCAGGACTATCCCAACCTCGTGGTCATGCAAACATTGAGCAAGGCCTGGGGACTGGCAGGCCTGCGGCTGGGCATGGCCTTTGCCAGCGAAGCAATAATAGAGGTATACAATAAAGTGAAGCCGCCTTACAATATCGGACAGGCAACGCAGGACCTGGTACTGAAAGCACTGGACGAAGTGGGGCAGGTAAATGATATGATTAAGCTGCTGGTGCAGGAGCGAACCGGTCTGGAAACGGCACTAAAAAAATTGCCGGTGGTGGAAAAAGTGTATCAAAGCGACGCTAATTTTCTGCTGGTGAAGACGATTGATGCACGGGGCATCTACCAGCACCTGCTCGACAAAGGCATTGTGGTGCGCGACCGGAGTAAGGTTGAACTTTGTGAAGGCTGTTTGCGCATCACCGTAGGAACGGAAAAAGAAAACCGCGATTTAATTGAAAACATCCAGTCCTTCGGGCGGAAATAGCTAATTTTAAAACTTAAAATTGAACGGATATGTTATTGACAAAACGTTCCTGGATATTGTGCCAGGCTTTGCTGCTGGCCGCTTTCAGCGCATGTGCAGGTGATACCACCGGTATTGCTAAAAACAGTCCGGCCGACAATGCCGGTCTTACGCTTCCTGCCAGCTTCAGCGCGGTAAAAGTAACGAGTGGCCTGGGTCGCGCACGTCATATCGTAGCAGCGCCAAATGGAGACATTTTTGTAAAGCTCGATAAACTAAAAGACGGAAAAGGCATCTACCAGCTGCACGATAGCAACGGCGATGGCGTAGCCGATACGCAAACCGGTTTCGGCAATTTCACCGGTACCGGTATTGCCATCAAAAATGGCTACCTCTATGCATCATCTAATACAGAGGTCTTCCGCTATAAGCTCGATGAAAAAACAGGCAAGGTAGATGAGGCATCGGTGCAAACGATCGTAAAAGGATTGTGGGATAAACACCAGCACGAAAGCAAATCACTGGCCCTGGATAATGACGGCAATCTTTATGTAAACATCGGTGCTCCTTCCAATTGCTGCCAGGTAAAAGATCGCGAGAAAGGCTCACCTGGCATGGACCCTTGTCCGATCCTCGATTCTGCCGGTGGCATCTGGCAGTTCAAAGCAGATAAACTCAACCAGGGTTACGGAGACGGCGTTCGTTATGCAACTGGTTTGCGCAACGTGGTAGGGCTCGACTGGAACACCGAGGTAAATGATCTCTATGTGATGCAGCATGGACGCGATATGTTGTTCCAGTTCTATCCCGAGCTGTACAGCCAGAAAGACGGTGCCGAAAACCCTGCGGAAGAAATGTTCCGTTTGAAAAAAGGTGCCGACTGTGGATGGCCTTATTGCTATTATGACAATGCGAAGCAGGCAAAACTGTTGAATCCGGAATACGGAGGCGACAGGAACAAGACCGGCCGGTGCGATATGAAAACAAAATCAATTGTTCAATTCCCCGGTCACCTGGCACCCAACGGACTTTTGTTCTACACCGGGAACCAGTTTCCCGAAAAATACAAGAACGGTGCCTTTATAGCTTTTCATGGATCCTGGAACCGTAGCCCGGAACCGCAGGCAGGTTATTTCGTTGTATTTGTGCCCTTCAAAGATGGTATGCCTTCGGGAAAATGGGAAGTGTTTGCCGATGGATTTGCGGGTGCCAATATCAACAGGGCACAGTATCGTCCCTGCGGATTGGCACAGGACAAAGAAGGAAACCTGTTTGTATCCGATGACAGCAACGGAAGCATCTGGAAGATATCTTATAAAAAAGGGTGATCAGCCGATTCACCTTTGTTCAACTAACCGGTGAAAATATATTTGAATGAAACTGTTAGCAGCATTACTGCTTTTGCCGGCACTCTATGTTACGTCGCCGGAACAAGGGCCTGCGTCTTCGCTGAAGGCCTCGGTTGAAAGAGGAAGTAAAGTGTATCAAACGATATGTTTGACCTGTCACCAGGCCGATGGGCTGGGGGTAGATCGGATGAATCCGCCCCTCGTAAAAACCAAATGGGTACTGGGTGATAAAAAAGCCCTCGCTAAGATTGTGTTGAACGGTTTAAAGGGCGGTGAAATACAAATCGACGGCGACGAATTTCACAATCCCATGCCACCACAGGCGACGCAGCTGAGCGACCAGCAGATCGCCGATGTGCTCACCTTCGTGCGGAATAGTTTTGGCAATAAGGCCAGTGCGGTGAGTCCGGCAGAAGTAAAGGCCGTACGCAAGGCGATTGGCGCACCGGCAGGGCCGGCAAGTCCAGCAGCACCGGTAAAAAAGGCGCCGGTAAAAAAGGCTCCTGTAAAAAAATAATGAAACGCATTTTATTTATCGACCGCGATGGCACCCTGATCAACGAAGCGCCGCCGACCTATCAGCTGGATTCGTTCGACAAACTCACTTTCTACCCGCAGATGTTTGAATTCATGGGCCGCATCGCCCGGGAATTCGACTATGAACTGGTAATGGTCACCAACCAGGACGGATTAGGAACCGAAATATTCCCGGAAGATACATTCTGGCCATTGCATAACCTGGTGATGAAAAGCCTCGAAGGCGAAGGTATTCACTTCAGTGCGGTCCACATTGATCGTAGTTTTCCCAAAGACAACCTGCCTACCCGTAAGCCGGGCATCGGCATGCTCACCCAGTACCTGGACAACGACCAATACGATATCGCCAACAGTTATGTGATCGGCGATCGCATCACCGATATTCAACTGGCAAAGAACCTGGGCTGCAAAGGCATCTGGCTGAACAACGATCCTTCGCTGGGCGCGGGTGAAATTGCCGACAAAGCCGCTGCACTCCGCAACGATGGTACCATTGCCCTCGAATCTATCCATTGGAGCGAGATATACCAGTTCCTGCGAAACGGATTGCGCATAGTGGAACATGAACGCAATACCAACGAAACAAAAATTGCAGTTAGGGTGAATATGGACGGCGAGGGTAAGGCTACGATTTCAACAGGCCTTGGTTTTTTTGATCACATGCTCGAGCAAATAGCAAGGCATGGCAAAATAGATCTTAGCATCGTTACCAAAGGGGATCTGCACATCGACGAACACCATACCATTGAAGACACCGGTATTGCATTGGGCGAAGCATTTGCAAAAGCACTGGCCGATAAGCGGGGGATGGAACGTTACGGTTTTGTGCTTCCAATGGATGAAGCCGACGCTAAAGTGCTGATCGATTTCGGTGGTCGCAACTGGCTGGTGTGGAATGCCAGTTTCCGGAGAGAAAAAGTAGGCGAGATGCCCACCGAAATGTTCTATCACTTTTTCAAATCATTCTCCGACGCAGCCCGCTGTAACCTCAATATTGAATGCCACGGTGATAACGAGCACCACAAAATCGAAGCGATCTTCAAAGCCTTCGCCAAAGCGATTCGCATGGCCATAAAGAAAGATCCTTTCTCGAATTATCTGCCATCTACCAAGGGAGTACTTTAGGGAGTTGTAAGTTTTAAGGTGTAAGTTTTAAGTCTTTCTGCGTCGTCATTCGCGGGTCGTCACCCCTGCGCAGGCAGGGGTCTCATTGTTTTTAACGATTCACAATATGGAAGGGAATCGGCTAACGGACCGCCTGATCAAAAAGACTTAAAACCTATTACTTATTACTTACAACAGTAAAAGCCCCCGATGGGGGCTTTCAAATTACCTTAAGGGTAGTCCACGGTCTTTGCAATGATATTGGATACCGCGTAGATGTTTTCCCTTTGAATGGATCTTAAAAACTGTTTGTTTTATGGATGTTTGGTTCTCCGGCGAATATTGGATTTGTAATTCTGGTAATCCTGAATAACTATTCTTTATGCAACCATAGGCTTTTGTTTGGTGATGAATTGTCCGCTTCA
>JAGWTK010000207.1 GCA_028876035.1 Bacteroidota bacterium | reverse complement strand
CATCTGCTGGATGATCACGACCGCGACATGCTCAGGTGGGTGAAACTGTTCAACCCTTATGACCTCTATTCAAAAAATACGGTGCCCCCGAATTGGCCGGAACTAAAATCGTATTACCAGGATTTAGTGGGCAAATACCTTCCGGAAACATTGAATTTCTAAATAAAAAAAGCAGCAGTGTCCTGCGCAGACCTGCTGTTTTTTTAGGATGCTTCGAATAATTGTTATGTTAACACTTAAAATTTTTTTGTAACCAGGACCATTACTAAAACCACTTTTATGAGATTGACAAGTTTGCGTTTAGCGACAGCAAAAAGCTTTCGCCTGCTACTGCTTTTCCTGTTGCCGCCCATATTGATGATGGCACAGGGCGCCAGGGATATTCATGGCGTAGTGACAGCATCCAAAGGCGGTCCGGCCGCCGGTGCTACCATAACTGTAAAAGGCACCAAAAAATCGGTGGCGGCATCAGTTAGCGGAGCCTTCACTATCTCCGCAAAAACCGGCGATGTGCTGGTGTTCTCCGGCGTTGGCTTCGAAACCCGCGAAATGACCGTTACCGGCGATGACAATTACACGGTAACATTGGCGGAATCTACCGCTACCCTCGGCGATGTTGTAGTAGTAGGGTATGGCCGCAGCTCGCGCAAAGCCCTCACCAGTGCCATCACCACGGTGAAACCCGAAGACCTGAACCGCGGTTCTATCAGCGATGTGGGACAATTGCTCCAGGGTAAAGTCCCCGGCTTAAACATCACCGCCAGCGGTGACCCTAACCGTAATGCAGCAGTGATCCTGCGTGGTGCATCTACCATTAACAGTCCGGGCGGACCTTTCTATGTAATTGATGGAATACCGGGTGCCGACATCTCCCTGATCGCTCCGGATGATATTGCATCCATCGACGTATTGAAAGACGCAGCAGCTACGGCAATCTATGGAAACAGGGCTGCCAGCGGGGTTATCATGGTAACTACCAAGAAAGGTAAAAAGGGCGCTGCACAAGTGTCCTACAGCGGTTATATTGGTTCCGAAACCGTCTCAAGCCGGCTCAAAGTAATGGATGCTTCGCAGCTCCGTGCTTTCCTCGCAAAGAACAGCCTAGCGTTTACACCGCAGGATGATAAAGGCGCCAATACCGACTGGCAAAAAGCGACCCAGCGCAGCAGTGCACTTTCTACCAACCACAACCTGTCTTTAAGTGGCGGTAGCGACCACAGCACCTACAGCGCTTCTATCAACTACTTCAACAAACAGGGTATACTGCAAAAGAGTAACCTCAGCCGCGTGATTGCCCGCTTGTCGATCGAGCAAATGGCCCTGAACGATAAAGTGAAATTTGGCCTCAATGTTTCAAACGCCAGCAGCAACGCTGATGATATTCCCTACCGCAATACGGTATTGCTGCAATCAGCTACCTACCTGCCCGTTTCTTCGATAAAAAATTCAGATGGTACTTATTTCGAGAACCTCACCAAATCGGGTTACTACAACCCGGTGGCCATGATGAATAACAGTCAGCTGAATACAAAGTACAACAACCTGATAGCAAACTTTACCACCAATGTAAAGCTGCCTTTTGGCTTAACGTATGATTTGAACGTTGCTTACCAGAATTCGAGCTCATTGCAGGGCGTGTATTATTCGAAATACTTCACCACGAATTACAATGGGATGTACGATAATCCTGACCCCACCTTTTACGGCCACTCGATTCAAACCTTTGGTACCAATGGCCAGGCAGGCCGCAGTTCTTACCAGAATACCAATAAACTGCTGGAAACCTTTTTCACCTGGGATCGCCAGTTCGGTTCGCACAGCGTAAAGGCAGTATTGGGATATTCATGGCAGGAAAACGTGATCGGTGATGGTTTCCAGGCCACCACTTCTAACTTCCCGGTTGATAATATTGCCTACAACAACTTTGCATTGAGCAATCCTTATTCAAATGCATCGTTCCGCATCAATTTAGGGGCAGATGGTATTTACCAGAAGACCCGCCTGATTTCCGACTTTGCACGACTCAACTATAATTTCAAAGAAAAATACCTCCTGCAGGGATCTATCCGTCGCGATGGCAGCTCTGTATTCGGTGCGAACAACTACTGGGGCTATTTCCCGGCTGTTGGTGCTGCATGGAGAATTTCCCAGGAAGATTTTATGCAGTCGCAAAACATCTTCTCTGATTTGAAACTGCGTGGTAGCTGGGGTGTTACCGGTAACTCATCCGGCTTCAATGCGTATATCGCCCAGGCGATTTCGGGGGGTAGCCTCGGCAACTATTATTACAACGGCGTTCTTACCAATGCACTCGGTGCTTCACAAGCAGCCAATCCTAACCTGCAATGGGAAAAAACGACAACGGCCGACCTCGGTCTGGACTTCACCGTGCTGAAAGGAAAACTGACGGTGGGCTTTGACTGGTACGACAAGAAAACGACCGGGATGATTTATGGATATGGTGTTGACCCCATGCTGATCCCTGCCGGCAGCATCGTGGCCAACGGTGGTAGCATCAGCAACAAGGGTATTGAACTTACCTTAACTGCAACACCGGTGAGCAGCAAAGAATTCAGCTGGAATAGTTCGTTGAACCTGGCACACAATACCAACAAGATTACCAGTCTTACCAATCCGCTGTTCAACGGCGGTGACTCTGTTCGGGTCGGTTTCCCCGAAGGTTCAGGTCAGTCAGGTACCTCCCTGCAATTGCTGAAAGTTGGACATCCGATCGGACAGTTCTTCACTTTCAACTATGCAGGTAAAAATGCGGCAGGTGTATCGCAGTACTACGACAGAACCGGCAAGCCCACCACAACCCCTGCCAGCGGTACGGATTACTATTACCTCGGCAATGCGCAGCCTTCCCTGCTCATGGGCTGGAGTAATACCCTTAGGTATAAGAACTTCGATTTGAATTTCTTTATCCGTGGTGTATTTGGTAATAAAATATTCAATGCTACCCGCGCAGACATGTTCAGGCCGTCTACTGCCCAGTATACCAATATCCTGGTAGATGCGCAGAACGAATCAACAGCCGACTTCAACGCATACCGCTACTCTTCCAGGTTTATCGAGAGCGGTAGTTATGTACGTTTCGATAACGCTACACTGGGATACAATCTGAAAAGCGCTATCAAAAACGTAAAATCCATCAGGCTTTATGTGTCCGTTAACAACCTCTTCGTCATCACCAAGTTCACAGGTGTAGATCCGGAAGTTAACCAGGGCGGTATCGCTCCGGGTATTGACTACAACAATTTTTATCCCAAAACCCGCACCCTGATGGTCGGTGCCAACGTATCACTGTAATAAAACCTCTTAAATTTTTGGTATGAAAAAGATTTCAAAATATGTATATGCCTCGCTGCTGGCCGCGGGATCGCTGGCAGCCTGTCACAAAATTGCGGTGCCGGTAACCACCGAGTTGACCCCCGCTATCTTCCCGCAGGATACCAACCAGTTTATCCAGGCCGCAGGACCGGTGTATGTGGCACTGCGCGGTAACTGGTCTACTGAATATTTTTTCCAGCAGTGCTACAGTACCGAAGAAGGTATCATGGAAGCACGCGGTGGTAACTGGTTCGACGGCGCACAAAACCAGCAAATGCATTACCATAGCTGGACAAAAGACAATGGCTATGTAAACGGTAACTGGGGATGGATGGCTACTATCATTGGTACCGCCAACCAGGTGACTTCAGTACTCAAACAGGCTATGCCCGAGGGCGACAGAAAAAATACCACGCTGGCGGAAATCAGAATGGTTCGCGACTTCGCGTATTTCATGATGATGGATAACTATGGGAACGTTCCGCTGGATACGGTGTACGGCGATTTCACACCGCATACCAATGTGGCACGCGCACAGGTTTTCAACTGGCTGGAAGGAGATATTAAAGCGACCATTCCTTTCCTGAGTGCTGATGTAAACACGTATACCTACGGCCGTCCTACGAAATGGATGGCCTGGAGCCTGCTCGCTAAAATGTACCTGAACGCTGAAGTATATACCGGCACTGCACGTTATAATGATTGTATTGCTGCCTGTGACCAGGTAATTGCAAGTGGAAAATTCAGCATTACTTCTACAGCTAACTACCTGCAGATGTTCTATCCCACCAACGGGCCCACTTCGGTAGGCAGCAAAGACGAATTCATCTTCGCCATTCCTTTCGATGCAACAGCTTCGGGTTTCTATGGTCGCTCTGCTAATTACAAAGCACGTTACGATGTTCCCCGTTCAATGGGTAAGGTAGCTGCAGGTGCAGGATTTAATTATTTCAATATTCCTTATACACCAGGTGGTCCTGCCAGTACATTGCCCGAGTTCTATGCCAATTTCAATGACGCGGGTGATATTCGCAATAAGCAATGGCTTACTGGTCTGCAATACCGTCCCGACGGCGTTACACCCATCATGATTACAACGACTAACCTGGGCTACGACCAGTTCTATACAGGTCCTAATCCGAATGCACCCTATACTTACCAGCTGAACCTGACACCGAACGTCGTACTGCGTCAAAGTGATGCTTCATTCGATGCCGGTAACGATGAAATCGCATGGAACATGGGATACCGCAATATTAAATTCTACCCGGATGCGACTTCTGCTTCCCGGAACCAGAACAACGACCAGCCGGTATTCCGTTATGCAGACGTTATCCTGATGAAGTCTGAAGCAATCCTGCGCGGTGGCACACCCACCAATGGTGCTACCGCACTGTCGCTGATAAACCAGGTGCGCGCCAATCGATCTACTTCACCAGCATGGACCAACGTTACCCTCGATTCCATGTTTGCTGAAAGAAGCCGGGAATTTGCCTGGGAAGGATGGCATCGCAATGACGTGATCCGCTTCGGAAAGTATGAAAACAAATGGGGCTTCAAAACAGACGCCTCCACCTACAAGAGAATATTCCCGATTCCTTCTTCTGCCTTTGCAACAAATCCTGCATTGGTGCAAAACCCGGGATATTAATCGCTTCTATACAACCGCAACTGCTCAAAACGTAAGACCCGGGGCCCCGTGCTCCGGGATTTTACTTGATAGACCAGAATGCACTTAACTTGCCGGCATCATGAAGCAACGCATTACCTATACCTTCTTATTTTTCCTCTACCTGTTGGCTAGCGCAGCCGTTAATGCGCAACAGGCAACAAAAGAAGCGATGGCATTGATCAAAAGAACAGTGGGCCAGCGGGCCAATTCCTTTGTTGCTGAAATAATCCCGGCTACGGCGGGCCGCGACAGTTTCGAAATTGAAGCCAAAGCAGGAAAAATCATCCTGCGTGGCAACAACGCAGGCGCAATAGCCAGCGCTTTGTATGGTTATCTTACCGACTACTGCCACAGCCAGGTTACCTGGAACGGAACGCGCATACACCTGCCTGTTAGTCTGCCCAAACCAGCTGCCAGAATTGCCCGCTCCTCACCGTACCAGCATCGTTATTACATGAACTATTGTACGTTCAACTATAGTATGAGCTGGTGGGACTGGCCGCGCTGGGAAAAAGAGATCGACTGGATGGCCTTGCATGGTATCAATATGCCACTGGCGATTACCGGGGAAGAATACACCTGGTACCTGGTGTACCGCGATATGGGTTTCAGTGATGATGACCTTAAAGATTTTTTTTCAGGCCCTGCTTATTTCTCCTGGTTCTGGATGGGCAATATTGATGGATGGGGTGGACCCTTGCCACTGAGCTGGATGAAATCTCATTTCGAACTCCAGAAAAAGATCATTGCACGTGAGCGGGCACTGGGGATGAAACCCGTGCTCCCTGCCTTCACCGGGCATGTGCCGGCTGCCTTCAAAAAGAAATTTCCCCAGGCAAAACTGAAAACCAGCAATTGGCGCAATGGATTTGGGGATACCTATATCCTCGACGCCGGCGATCCGATGTTTGCGGCGATAGGCAAGAAGTTTCTCGAAAAACAAACAACCCTGCTCGGAACAGATCATTATTACAGTGCTGATACATTCAATGAGAACGAACCAGCTTCAGACGAGCCGGCCTTTCTTTCTGAACTCAGCGCTAAAGTTTATGAAGGCATGCATGCCGCAGATACGGCTGCTGTATGGGTAATGCAGGGCTGGCTGTTTTTCAGCGATCGCAGGTTTTGGAAAGATCCGCAAACGGAGGCGCTGCTCAAAGCAGTCCCCAATGATAAAATGATGATCCTCGATCTCGCCACGGAGATTGAGCCGGTATGGAAACGAACCCAGGCTTTCTATGGCAAACCCTGGATATGGAATATGATCAACAATTTTGGCGGCAATACCAACCTGTTCGGCAGGATGGACGTGGTGGCTTCTCAACCAGCCGCCGCATTGCATGATCCGGCCAGCGGCAAATTAAGCGGTATCGGCCTTACCATGGAAGGCATCGAACAAAATCCGGCCATCTATGAACTGATGCTGGACAATACCTGGCGGCGCGACCCCATCGACCTGGAGGAATGGACAAAAGCCTATGTCCATAACCGTTATGGTATTGCCGACGAAAATGCCCTTCATGCCTGGGAAATTCTCCGCAATACAGTCTACCGCGTTCCGGCCGATAAGTATATCCGCGACGGTGCAGAGTCCATCGTGCAGGGAAGACCTACTTTTGATTCGCTTACCAGGTGGACCAAAACAAAACTCAATTACCTGCCGGCTGAATTACTCCCCGCCTGGGATGCGCTCATCAAAGCGGCTCCCCGTTGCGGTAAGGCAGACGGATTTCAATTCGATATCGTCGACCTGAGCCGGCAAGTGCTCGCGAATTATGCGCTTCCCCTGCAGCAACAATTTGTTCGTGATTTTCGTGCAAAGGATAGCGCTGCTTTCAGAAAGCATACTG
>JAGWTK010000003.1 GCA_028876035.1 Bacteroidota bacterium | reverse complement strand
GAAAAAAGATATTTACTACCGGATGATGAATATTGATGAACCTGTCAACCAGGCCCTGCGTGATTTTTTAAGACAAAGACAAAAACTACACCGGTAAGCTTTTGCTTCAACTACTGCAACCCATATGGCTCTTTTCGCTGTCGGCCATCGCCATCCCGATAGCCATCCATCTCTGGAACAAAACGCCGGGACGAATACTTCGCGTTGGAAGCACTGCGCTGATGCAGGACCTGGCCAGCAGCCGCAGGAGAAGCCTGTTATTGTCTGAAAAGCTGCTATTGCTGCTGCGTTGCCTGCTTATTGCATCCATTGCCCTGGCGCTGGCAAATCCACAATGGAAGTATACGCCCAAAACAGATCAAGGCTGGGTACTGATTCCCAGGGAAAACAGCGGGCCGGTATACCGTCAATTCCATAGTAAAATCAATGCGTTGCTGGAGGCCGGCAACAGCCTGCACTATTTTGAGGAAGGCTTTCCGCCTGCTTTGCTCAAAGAGATCGATTCTTCAGCTGCGTTCAGCGCTGATGACAGCGCATCCTACCGGTCAGCCATAACCGCACTTAATCACCACGTAGATGCCTCCTTCCCGGTGTTTGTATTTACCGATGACCTGCTCTGCCATTTTCATGGCGATCGCACGCCAGTGTCACTCAACCTCCACTGGTATACCTGGCATCCAACCCTGACTGCATCCACGGAAACAAAAGACAGTCTGATCATCTGCATCTACACCAAACACTATCCCAACGATGCGCGCTACCTCCGCGCTGCGTTTGCTGCCATCAATGAAACAGGTGTCCAACCGCTTCGCGTGGTTAGCGCCACGCAGGTAAAGGATATTCCGGAGCAGCCCGACTGGCTTTTCTGGCTGGAAGAAGACAGATCCAACATACCAGTCGCAAAAAATAGTCTAACGTATGCCGGCGGTAAGATCACATCAACCATTTCTTACTTGCTGCCCGACGACGGGAACTGGTCGGCGCCCCTTGATCTTCGCCGGCGAATCGTGGATACAGTGTCCGGCACAACGAATCGACTTTGGAAAGATGGATTTGGTCATACCTTGCTCCGCCGATCTGTGGTAAATGACCAGCAGCAATACAGCCTGTTCACTCATTTCAATCCTGAATGGAATGGATTGGTTTGGGATGCCTCCTTCCCATCAATCCTTACAGCATTGATCAGTCAAAAATTTGCTGCATCTCCGAATGAGTATCCGCCATTCACAGGGGTCGACAGCAGCCAGGTATTTCCGCCAAAGGCAAAGCCCGGCAAAAAGGTTTCGACAGCATGGGCTTCATTGTCGCTTTCCGCTTCCTGCTGGATACTCACGCTGCTTCTATTGCTCACTGAGCGACTGCTTTCATTCTATCAATACAAAAGGAAGTCTGATGGCTGAGCAGGGTGCTACGATATTGTCTACGTTATGCCGATCCTGGAGCCGCTACCGGGTGCTCCGTGATCTGTTGTACACCCTGGCTATATGCGCTGTTGTGTCGGTGTTTGTACGACATTTTTCCGGGTTACCAGTTTGGATAACTGTCGTGGTATGTCTTTTCGTGCTCACTGCATGGTGGATGCTCAGGAAGCCGTGGAAGACGAACCCACAATTGTTATCGCGTTGGCTCGACCAGCAATATCCCTTACTGGAAGAGAGCAGCCAGCTGCTGTTGCTGGTCCCCGCACAAAAATCCACCTTACAACAACTGCAATACCAGCGAACCCTGCAGGCACTTGAACAGATAAACGATCCGTTACAAATAAAGCGACGCCTCCGTTGGCCGATTGGCATTTCGGTGATTGCTGTCGCCGCCTCGCTGGTATTCACACGGCTGTCCTTCACAGCAAACAATAGTAAATCACCGGTACCATCAACAATCGCATCGGGCAAACTTCCTGAAAAGCGACCACCGGAGATTGCAAGGGTGCAGCTAAGCATTCAACCGCCCGGGTATACCCAACGGCCTGTTCGGGAACAGCGGGAATTGTCCGTTCGCGCAGAAACCGGTTCCGTCTTGCATTGGACCATCCACAGCAACAGACCTATTGCGCAATTACAAATCGCGTTCAACGGGCAAAAGCCTTTGGCAATGCATCCATCCACCAAAGACTCGTTGCAATGGGAGTATACGTACACGACGGATAGCAGTGGATTCTATCAATTACTGGTGGCTGGTAAGCCATCGGATCTCTACCAGCTCGACATCATACCCGACCTTGTACCAAAGATTACGGTGTCCTCGCCCGGGGCCGTCACGATCATCGATTATGGCGAACCACCCATCGTAGCTATCGCCGCAACTATCAGTGATGATTATGCGCTGCAGGACGCTGCCATCGTGGCCACCATTGCCAGTGGATCGGGTGAGGCGGTGAAGTTTAAAGAGACGCTGTTACCTGCCGCCGGCTTCAAACAAGGCTCCCGGGTCTTCGAATTGCGACAACGTTTGTCCTTACAACAACTTGGCATGCAACCAGGCGACGAACTCTATTTCTATATCAGGGCCAATGATAGCAGGCGCCAGGAAAGCCGGTCCGATGTTTTAATCGCCAGGCTTACCGACACCGCGCAATTAATGAGCATCGATGGATTTGCGAATACGCTCAACCTCAAACCTGATTATTTCCGCAGCCAGCGACAGATTATTATTGAAACGGAGCAGTTGTTGCGCGATAAAGGAGCCATCGGCACCGACAGCTTTAATAACAAAAGCAATAGCCTGGGCACCGACCAGAAATTGTTGCGGCTGCGCTATGGTAAGTTCCTGGGCGATGAAGCGGAGTCGGGCGATGAACATGGAGACGAACTCGATAACCCTGCTGATTTCAGTAATGCCGATAAAGTAAGGGACGCCTTTACCGATAAACACGACAATGCCGAAGACGCCACCTTCTATGACCCGGAAACAAAAAAACAGCTGAGGGCAGTGCTGGGGCAGATGTGGGACGCCGAGCTCAAGCTTCGGTTATTTACACCACAGGAGGCGTTGCCATTCGAGTACAAAGCCTTGCGGCTGCTCAAAGATTTGCAGCAACAGTCACGCGTGTATGTAGCCAAAGCCAGCTTTAAAGTGCACCCGCCCGACCCTTCCAAGAGATTGAGTGGCGATCTCAGCAAGATCGATCTGCCTTACATAAAGAAACAGTCGCCGGCTCCAACCGACCCGAATGAAGCTGGCCGCATGGCTTTATCTATACTGTCAGATTCTGCCAATACCTGGAAATCGGAGGAGCCCGTGCTTAGGGAAGCACTTCAACTGGTGGAACAGGCGGCCATAAAAAATCCGGCGCGTTATCTGAATGCATTATCGGCCTTCCGTCGCCTGATGAATACAACAGAACCCAATAACATTCACGCAGCAGATATTATCCTGGTGCAGCAATGCCTGCAGCAAGTGTTACCGAAACCCCAGCGGCAACCATCCATCCGAATGGCACCGGTGAGAACCGAAACCAGTAATCAATATTTCCGAAAATTGCAGGAGGCCAAACTATGACCTGGTTCTACATCCTATCGATCGCCGGGGCGCTGCTGCTGTTACTGCTCTTGTACAGGGAGTGGACAAGAACCAGTACCCGGCTTCGGACGGCCCGTTGCCTCGCTTCGGTTGTATTAATGGCATCCTTGCTTGGTTTGTGTTACCCGATAAAGGAAGCTGCAACAACTGCCACGAATGCAGGGATGATTGTACTCACGGAAGGCTACTCAAAAGACAGCCTGACTGCATTCCGAAAGACGCATGCCGATGATAGCCTTTTTTCTGTTGACGATACCGGCGAAGGCATACCTGTCAGCGATTGGCCGTTTTTTCTGAAGAACCATCCGGCGGCGGACCTGCATGTGTTCGGCGACGGCCTTTCGCGCGAGCAAATCGCAGCCCTGGGTACAAGACCCATTCAATTTCATCCGTCTCCCCAACAGGCATGTATAACCGATATCTACTGGAAACAGGCCCTGTTGCAAGGCGAACAGTTGCGGGTACAGGTTCGGTTTCACAATAGAATTACGACTGTGCGGCTGCTGCTCCGCGCTTATGGGTTGACCAAAGACAGTGCTACCATCAATGCAGATGCCGATACCAGTTTTGAATTGAAGACCATTCCTCTACAAACCGGCACGGCCCTGTATGAGCTCGTGACCATCGCTGGGCGCGATACCATCGCCCGTGAATCGATTCCAATTACCTGTGCAAAATCAGGGACAATTCAATTGCTCATTCTGTCATCAGCACCAGATTTCGACAACAGCTATCTGAAGAATACACTTGCTGCATTTGGCTACGCCGTTGAAATGGTGACCAGCCTAAGTTCCGGTAAACGCGAGCGGCAATCATTGAACGCGGCTGAAAACACGAAACAGGCGCCTGCCAGTTTCAACGAGTTCGATGTGGTGCTGGCAGACCCGGCCGCATTGAAGAACATGAGCACGGCGGATCTTGCCAACTTACGGTCATCCATCAGCGAAAACGGCACGGGCCTGATCATTAAGGCCGATACGGCTACCGGTCAGCGTAGCTTTTTCGGCGCAGAAGCATCATTCAGGAGCATCAGGGACACAAAGGGTGGTATGCTGTTCAACCAGGCCGACAGCAACCGCTACCCCCTGCCAGCTGGGAACAGGATAGCGCTGGTGCCTGCACCGGGTCAACGCACATTGCTGGCAGATGCTTCTGATAACTGCCTGGCATTGGAACAACAAGCCGGTCGGGGAAGGATTGTTTTCACTACCCTGCTAAACAGTTTCAGTATCGCGCTCGCGGGTAACAGGGATGCCTACCTGCAGTTATGGTCAACCCTTCTTGAAGCAGCTGGTCAGCGCAATACACATGGCAGCTGGCGGATATCACCCCTGCTGGCACGGGCGTATGAACCACAGTTTCTGCAATGGGAAACCGGTGGGGCAGACAGTATGGTGCCGGTGGGTACAGTCATGCTGGCATTCAGTAAGGATACCCGTTTACCCGGCATTCAACATGCGGTGTATTGGCCGGAAGCTCCCGGATGGCACGCCACGGAAATGAGCGCCTGGTATGTTTTTCCCCAACAGGCATGGCAACAGTTGCGAAGCTATCAGCAACGCAGTGCGACGCTTGCCTATGCAAACAAGTTCAGTGTGATAACGGCAGAAGACAGCAGGATAAAACAAAAAACATCGTCTTACTCCCAGCTGCTATTTTTAATCCTTTTTTTAGGCGCCGCCGCATTTCTATGGATGGAGCAAAAACAAGGATGAACGTAAGCAGCGATGTCAAAAAATCATTAGATTGCTGTCCTGGTCACTATCCGACGCCATATAATTTCAAAAGGGATGTATCACGGGGTACATCCCTTTTATTCTCTAAATACTACATCGTGAAAAGAAGGGATTTTATCCAGTACGCCGGCATGGGCCTGGGCGCAGGTTTGTTGACAGGTTTCCCGCTCAGCGGCAAAGCCGTACCGGAACAGGCACTGTTGGATCAATGGCTGGATACGGCTGCCAAAAAACAAATGGCAGATACCGCACTCAATGCTGCCAAATCAAAAGGTGCTTCCTATGCAGATGTCCGCATCGGTCGTTACCTCCGCCAGTTCATCAATACCCGCGAACGCTCAGTAGAAAATATTGCCAACACCGAATCGTATGGTATTGGCATTCGTGTACTGGTGAACGGATGCTGGGGGTTTGCCGCTACCGACAAAACAGACCACGATAATATTGTACGCACGACCGAAGCTGCCATCCGCATTGCAAAAGCGAATGCAAAATTGCAAAGTGAACCGGTACAACTTGCGCCGCAACAAGGCTATGGTGAAGTAAGCTGGCAAACTCCTTTGCAGAAAAATGGATTCAAAGTGCCGGTAAAAGAAAAAGTGGATCTGCTGATGCACGCCAATGAAATTGCACTGGGTTCGGGTGCCAGCTTTATCACCAATTCCCTTTTCCTTATCAACGAACAGAAATATTTCGCGTCTACCGAAGGTTCTTATATCGACCAGGACATACACCGCATCTGGCCCACTTTCACCGTAACTAAAACCGATAAAACCAGTGGTAGATTCGAAACCCGCAATGCACTGAGCGCACCCGTGGGCATGGGCTACGAATACCTTGAGCCACTGGAATCAGAAAAAATAAAAGGTCTGTTCAACCTCTACCGGGGTCGCTATGATTTGCTGGAAGATGTAAAAACAGCCGCACTGCAACTGGAGGAGAAACTTAAAGCAAAACCTGTCGAACCCGGTAAATATGATCTCGTGCTCGATCCAACAAACCTCTTTCTCACCATCCATGAATCAGTTGGTCATCCCACCGAATTGGACCGCGTGCTGGGATACGAAGCCAATTTTGCAGGCACCAGTTTTCTTACGCTTGACAAATGGAAATCGGGCAACTTCAATTTTGGAAGCCCGATTGTAAATTTTGTGGCTGATAAAACCCAGCGCGGATCACTCGGTGCCGTGGGCTACGACGATGAAGGTGTACAATGCGGCGAATGGGACATCATTAAAAATGGTATCCTCGTAAATTACCAAACCATCCGCGACCAGGCACATATACTCGGACTAAAATCTTCCCAGGGTTGTTGCTATGCCGATGACTGGAACAGCATACAGTTCCAGCGCATGCCCAATGTATCCCTGCAACCGGGTAAAACACCACTGAAAGTAAAAGAGATGATCAAGGGCATCGAAAAAGGATTGTACATGTTTGGACGAAATTCCTACTCGATCGACCAGCAGCGCTATAATTTCCAATTCAGCAGCCAGCTATGCTATGAAATCAGGAACGGCGAAATTGGCGGAATGGTCCGCGGTGCAGCGTACCAATCCAACACCAGGGAGTTTTGGAATGCCTGCACCCAAATCTGCGATGCGTCTGATTACCGGCTCAGCGGATCGTTTTTCGACGGAAAAGGCCAGCCTTCACAGGTAAGTGCCGTATCACATGGCTGTTCAACGACCAAATTCAGCGGCGTGAACGTTATCAATACGGGCAGAAAAATATAGCCGGTTCCGTCTCTGAAAAATCCGCCGCCGGCAAACGGGATACTGTAACTTCGCAGCGCATATTTTATTGATCATTCGTCCCCCAGCCAATATATTCGTTACCGGCGGTACCGGATTTCTCGGTGCCTATATCATCAGTGAACTGGTGACAAAGGGCTATCACGTACATGCAGTTCGCCGGGGTAACAAGCAACCCTTTTTCATCTCCCCCGATATTCTTCAAAAAGTGAACTGGATACAGGGCGATGTGCTGGATCCCATTTTTGCAGAACAGGCCCTGGAAGGAATGGATGCCGTCGTTCACAGTGCCGCACAGGTTTCGTTCCGGAAAGCCGACCACGCAGCCATGCTGCACAACAACATTGAAGGAACAGCCAATATGGTCAACGCCGCACTGAGCAAAAACATTGCGCGGTTTGTTCATATCAGCTCCGTGGCTTCACTGGGCCGCACGGCGCAGGGCGAAGAAGTAACCGAGAAGAAGAAATGGGAAGACAACGATACCAATACCACCTATGCCCTCAGCAAATACCATTCGGAGATGGAAGTATGGCGGGGAACAGGCGAAGGACTCAACGCTGTTATTCTCAATCCGAGCACCATATTGGGTTATGGCGACTGGAATCAATCGAGTTGTGCTTTGTTCAGGAATGCCTGGGATGAATTCCCCTGGTATACCAATGGCGTAAACGGGTTTGTAGATGTGCAGGATGTGGCCAGGGCAGCCGTGATGCTGATGGAAAGTAATATCAGCAGCGAACGCTTTATTGTCAACGGCGATAACTGGTCTTTCAAAAAACTGTTCGACAGCATGGCCGATGCATTTGCTAAGAAGCGTCCTGCCAAAGAAGCAACTCCTTTTTTGTCGGCCCTCGCATGGCGAATGGAAAAACTGAAATCACTGTTTAACGGTAAAGAACCCTTACTCACCCGCGAAACGGCCCGTATTGCCAATACGAGCACCTATTTTAACAATTCCAAAATTCTCAGCGCCCTGCCGGGCTTCTCATTTACACCGTTGAACGATTGTATCCGTGAGGCTTGTGCAAAGTACCGCACAAAAACCTGACTCCGGCAGCGTTTTTGATACATACATCAGCCATGAAAAAACAATTCATTATCCTTCTGCTGACCCTCGCTCCGATTTTCCTGCTGGCCCAGGACTTTCCTGTTTCAGGTACAATTACCGATTCTACCGGCACTACGCCATTGGTGGGCGCCTCTGTATTTTGTCAGAATACGACCATGGGCACCATCACTGGCAGTGATGGCAGCTTTAGCATGAAACTCCCCAATGGCGGATACGATCTTATCATTTCCTATACCGGCTACGAAACAAAATCTTTGCGGATTAGTCCCAGCAGCAACAGTACCAACATCCACCTATCGCTTAAGCCAAAAGATAAAAGTCTGCAGGAAGTAGCCGTAGTGGGCAGCAACGAAGTGCCCGATGGCTGGCAGAAATACGGAAAGTTTCTCACCGATAACTTTATTGGCAATGATTCGAATGCAGCCCAAACGACGATTCAGAACCCGGAAGTACTGCAATTTTATTTCAGCAAGAAAAGAAACCGCTTAAAGGTGAAGGCAAAAGAAGATCTCATTGTCATCAACCTTGCCCTGGGGTATAAAATAAAATTTCAGCTCGATTCATTTGCACATGAGTACAATTCCCGCATGAGCGTGTACACCGGCTTCCCTTTTTATGAAGAACTTCCGGGAACAGATGAGCAAAAACTGCAGTGGAAGAAAAACCGCGCCAAAGCCTATGCTGGTTCGCGCCTGCAATTCATGCGTAGCTGGTACAACCGTCGTCTTGAACAGGACGGTTATAAACTGGAACTGGTTGACTCGGTGGCCAAACCGATAAAGACCACACCCATTGCCAACCCTTACGATAGCAGCCTGTACCGTACGATTGAAAACAATGAGGTAGAGATTAACTACAATGGCCGGTTACGGATCGTCTATACCGGCGCCCTGCCAGATATCCAATACCTCCGGGAAAACAAAATGCCCGAATACCTGCGTGCGCAAATCAGTATCCTCGATATTTCTGATGGGTTTGTGATCCTGCAAAACGGCTATTTCTATGATCAAAACGACGTGATCAATATCGGTTACTGGAGCTGGTTGAAGCTGGCGAATGAGTTGCCGTATGACTATTTTCCGGAGTAATAAGTTGTAAGTGGTAAGTTTTAAGTCTTTTCGACTGTGAATGGTAAGAGCTGTGAGGTAAGGGGCAGGAGGGTATTAAAACGCGAAGGCGAAAGAACAACAGCAAAAACGATCTTGCCTACGGAGATGAGCGTATTTTTCCGAACGACCAAAGCTTGCAGCTGGTAGCTGGCAGCCAGCAGCCATTCCAGCCACCAGCTATTTCCGCATCACCTTCTCCCACAACTCCGGAATTCTTTTGATCCACACCAGTTCCCTGCGGGCTATACCCGCTTCCTGCGCAGGCGCTCCCCAATACGTTGTATTGCCTTTCAAATCGCCGCCTACACCTGTTCTCGCGAGCAGTACCGCATTGGCGCCAATAGTGAGTGTTTTGTTGATGACTACCTGTCCCCAAATGGTGACGCCGTCTTCAATGGTCACACAACCCGCGATAGCAGTATCTGCTGCCAGCAAACAGTTTTTCCCAATGGTGGTATCGTGCCCAACGTGTATATGGTTATCCATTTTTGTACCCCTTCCAATAATGGTATCATGTGTTACACCACGGTCGATCGAACAGTTCGCCCCGATTTCTGCGTCGTCTTCGATAATAACACGACCACAGCTTTCCATTCGGCGGTACCATAATTCCCGGTTCTTTTTTCCATTGTAGTAGAACGCGTCTGATCCAATAACGGTACCCGGTTGGATATATACATTGTCGCCGATGAGGCAGTGATCAAGAATGGTTACATTGGGCTGAATGATACAATTCTTACCGATCTGTACATGGTTGCCAACAAAAGCCCCGGGAGCAATATAGGTTCCTTCTCCAATAACAGCACTGCTGCTGACCATGCTGTCAGCCTTTTGAAAAGGCCTGAAATGCCGAACAATTTTCAGGTAGGCTTCAAAGGGTTGTTCTACTACCAGCAGTGCTTTCCCCCCGGGAACAGCCTGATCTGCATTATTGATGATAATAAAATCGGCGGCCGACTGCAAACAAGCCTCGTAGTATTTCGGATGATCTACGAATACACAATCACCTTTCTCTACCTTATGAATTTCATTGATACCGGTCACCAGGCCTTGCTCATTGCCTATAAGTTTTGCTTCGAGGAAACCGGCCAGCCATTGCACCGGAACAGGAGATGGAAAACGCATGCGATCAGTTTCCGCAAAAGTAAAGCAGATGGCTTGTACATCGTTCTTCCCCGGGAAATCCAGTACGTTTTTACCAATCCAGGGATGTATGACGACTATCAGTCGCTTTTAACGAATCGTTACAGATACCTGAAGTTCGTGTTTGCTATCACCGCAATGCACCTCTTGCATTGAAGAAAGTAAAATACTGTGTCTGCTGAAACATGCATGAATAAAGGGTTTCAGGGCAGGTACTTTTTTCATCGAATGAAAGCGGTTGTACAAACAGCATCAGACGCATCGTTGATACGCCAGATAAGACCGCTATTATCCACAGCATAAAATAAAATGTGCATAAAAAATATTGAAAAATTTTTTTGTATCGGGAAAATATATTTTAATATTGTGCAGGGAAATTCTATTTCCTGGTACTTACTAACCCATCCAAATAATAAAGCTCCCGATTCATCGGGGGCTTTTTTTATGTCTTCCTGTTTTCAATATCATCTTTACGCGCTTACACGCAACCTGCTTTTTCTGCTACAATAGCATGAAAGCCGCTGCACAAGCCAGCTCGATGCGATTCAACTCCCATTTATAAAACAATTCCTTTACCTTGCTTAAAATTGATGACCATGCTGAAATCTATGACTGGCTTTGGACGAGCGGAAAAAACGGTGGGCGATAAGACTTTCATGATCGATGTAAAATCCCTGAACGGAAAACAGTTTGAACTGATGCTGAAGATGCCGGCCTTTCTCAAGCCGTTCGAATTTGACATCCGTAAAATCATCTCCAAGCAGTTGGGCCGTGGCAGCATCGATTGTACCATCTCCCTGAAAGAAAGCGGCGCCAGTAAGCCAGTAAGCATTAATACGGAGCTGGCTAAAGCTTATTATAAGCCCATTGCTGCGCTCTCGGCAGAACTTAATCTGGATCCTTCTGCGGTACTAAGCACCTTGCTCAAACTACCGGAAGTGATTACACCAACCGGCGAAACGCTCACAGCAGAAGAATGGAAAGTTTTTGCCGCCATCATAGAAGAAGCCATCAAAGACCTGAATAATCATCGCCTGGAGGAAGGCAAATCACTGGAAGCCGACCTGATCCTGCGCATCAATAATATCCGGGCGCAGCAGGAAACCATTTCAGCCCTGGAACCCCAGCGCAAGGTGAAGATCAAAGAGGGACTGATCAAACTGCTCGAAGAAAACGTGGGCAAGGAGAACTACGACTCCAACCGCCTGGAGCAGGAAATTATCTATTACATCGAAAAAATAGACATCAGCGAAGAACAGGTGCGGCTTAAAAACCATTGCGACTATTTTATCGCCCTGCTGGGAGAAGATTCCGAAGAAAAAGGCAAAAAGCTTTCGTTCTTACTCCAGGAGATTGGCCGCGAAATCAATACCACTGGTGCCAAAGCCTATGACGCCACCATTCAAAAATGCGTGGTGATGATGAAGGACGAACTGGAAAAAGCCAAGGAGCAGGTATTGAATGTGCTGTAATGGCATAACCGAATCATGTACTATTTTTATCCCATGAACGCACTGTACAAAGCCCTCCTGCCCATCACTGCTGCAGCCTTCCTGCTGGCAGGTTGTACCCAGCTGGGCGTATTTGAGAAGAACGCTTCATTTAAAAACCATGCCTGGGAAAGCAGTAACCATCCCAGCTTCACGTTTACCATTTCCGATACAACAGCGCTGTACAATCTCTATGTGGTGATACGGCATACCGATGCGTATCGATTCAATAATATCTGGCTGAAACTTTCACGGCAGGGACCGGATACCACTTATACACAACAGCTCGATCTTTCCCTGGCCAATACTACGCAGGGCTGGCTGGGCACCGGTATGGATGATATCTGGGAACAACGTATCCCCATTACAGAAGGGGCATTCCGATTCCGCAAAAGCGGCAACTATACCTTCACCCTCGAACAAATCATGCGGCAGGATCCGCTGCAACACGTACTGAATGCAGGCATCCGGGTGGAGAAACAGCCTTAACAGGGCGCAACCCTTCCATCAGTCATGTTACGAAAGAAAAAACTGGCCACTGCCACCATCGTATACTGGTTCCTGCTGTTTTATATCATTGCAGCATTGATATGGTGGTTCATTGCACTGCAGCAGCAAACGCATCAAATGAGTATGGATAAGCTGGCTGAACTGCAGGCCGGCGATCCCGCTTACCTTTCCAAATCGGCCGCCATCATCACCGACGAAAGAAGAAAACACGCCCAATACATTGGGGAGGGTTCCATCTTCCTGCTGGTGATTTTAGTAGGCGCTGTATTTGTATACCGTGCCGTCCGCCGGCAACTGAAGATGGCTCAACAGCAGCAGAACTTCATGATGGCCATTACACATGAATTGAAAACGCCGATCGCTGTGTCCAAGCTCAACCTGGAAACATTGCAGAAGCACCGGCTCGATGAAAGCAGGCAGCAAAAACTGATACAGGCCACCATCCAGGAAACCAACCGACTCAATACCCTTACGAATAATATTCTCATCTCTTCGCAGCTCGAAGGCGGCGGCTATCATTTCAACAAAGAAGAACTCGACTTTTCTTCCCTCGCTGCCCGTTGTTTTACTGATTATGCAAACCGCTTCCCGGCAAGAAAATGGGAAAAATCAATCAGCGAAGACGCAGACCTGAACGGCGATGCCCTTTTGTTGCAGATACTGGTCAATAACCTTCTCGACAATGCAGTGAAGTATACAACCGAGGGCGCGTTGATCCGGCTATCGGTGCAACGAAGCGACAACAGGGTAACCCTGGCCTGCGCGGATGAAGGCCCTGGCATACCAGCAGCAGAAAAGAAAAAAGTGTTCGGGCGCTTCTATCGCATCGGTAACGAACAGGTGAGGAAAACGAAAGGAACGGGTCTCGGCCTCTACCTCTGCAAAAAAATCGCAGAAGACCATAAGGCAACGATTTCTATCAGCGATAATCGGCCATCCGGTACTATTTTTACGGTGCAATTCTTGTCATGAGCAATAACGAAACAACCATCCTGCTCGCAGAAGATGAGGAAAACCTGCAGGAAGCACTCAAACTAAACCTCGAGCTCGAAGGCTACCAGGTAGTGTCCGCTACCGATGGCAAGCAAGCTTTGAAAGCATTGCAGAGCCAGTATTTCGACCTGATGATCCTGGACATCATGCTGCCGGAAATGGACGGTTTTGAAGTGCTCGAAAACATGCGCGTACAGAACATCAGCGTTCCGGTACTTATTCTCAGCGCCAAAGGCAATTCCGCCGATCGCGTAATGGGCCTGAAAAAAGGAGCCGACGACTACCTTACCAAACCCTTTAACCTGGAAGAGTTATTACTCCGCGTACAAAAGCTAATTGATAAAAACAAAAAGCTGCAGGACAAAGACACCATTGGTGATCTCTATCGTTTCGGCAAAAATGCGGTCGACTTCCGCGCCCAGCAGGCAGTTAACAAAAATGGGGAACACATTCAATTGAGCAAGAAAGAAGCAATGCTGCTACGCCTGTTATTTGAAAACAAGAACGAAGTAGTGCCGAGGGAAAAGATCCTGCAGACAGTCTGGGGATACAGTGTCTATCCCACTACCCGCACCATCGACAATTTTATACTGAGTTTCAGAAAATATTTTGAAGAAGACAGCCGCAACCCGCAATACTTCCATTCAGTAAGAGGTGTAGGCTATAAATACAGTGAGCCGGCAGGATAACTGCACCGGTATCATCCTTCCATGCCTGCGATGAACTGTTCTGCTTTTGACAGTGTAATGCGCATGTCCTGCTCGCTGTGATCCGGGGTATACAGGGCCAGCTGGCAATCATTCATTACCTCCTCCAGCAACACCAGCAAAAGCGGATTGGTATCGCGCGACTGCAACAACCGGCTTACTTCTGTTTTATTTAACTGACTTGCGTTGAGGGATAGCTTTTCCGACAGGAAATTCCACAATGCTTTTTCAGTATGACGATAAAAAGCCTGACTCTCTCCCGCTGCCAATGACGCCCGCGCAGCTGCCAGCCAATCGACCTTTTCCGGTATCACCGGCAATGATTCCTGCACAACGGGTGCGACGGACTTTGCCGGCTTTTTGCGTTTGAGCAGGAAGAATGCCGCGAGTACCACCAGGACGAATAGGGTAGCAGCTCCGGCATACAACCATTTATCGGGAGAGGATGCTTCCTTTGCAACTATCCCTGGCTTCGACGCGCGCCTGGCTTTGCCTTTTTTTACATTCAGCAGGATAGCATCTGTCTGAATCGTTTTATACGCATTCGCCGCCGGATCAAAATAAGAAAATGAAACGGGTGGAATGGTTACCACGCCGGGGTTTTGCACACTGAAGCTATACGTAAATACCTTATTCCCGTGCATGGGAGCAACGGTATGATCGGCATTCTCTTTTACAATGGGTTCAAATCCTTCCACAGCGGCCGGCCACGACACGGAAGGTGCGTTGATCAACGGAATGTTTCCATCGCCCTCGAGTACGATTTGTAAATTGCCGGTTTCGCCGGACGACAGTTGTTTTTCCAGCACATCAGCGCGGATGGAAAATTTTCCGACAGCGCCATCAAATCCGTCAGGTTTTCCTGCGGCTGGCAACGGTTTTACCGTAATCGTCACCGGCTTTGAACTGAGCGTGACTTTCTGATCTTCCTGGTGACCACCGATCACTCCGTTCATATAAGCATCTACCAGTTGCTGCATCGAATAACGGCTGTTATCTTCTTCGAGCCGGAGAAATCCCACGGTATTGTCTACTTCCATTGGCTCCAGCTCAAAACTGCCGTCCTGTAACGGATACAGCTGCACTTTTCTTACCACGTGCACATTGTAGGCCTTTCCTTTCAATACTTCCCGCGAGGGGCCCAGCGCATCAGGCTGTATCATATCATAAACGCTGAAGTTGGCGAGAGACGGGCGTTTGGTTATCCTGGATTCGGAACGAAGGCGTGAATACAATTTATAGGTAGCAACAATGGGTTCGCCGACATAGCAGCTGGTCTTGCTCACCTCCAGTTTTACAAAAAGGTTATCCCTGATATGCGCCGCGGCAGATTCATTCTTGCGCAATGCGAATTCTTCATCCACCACGGGTTCTTCTTCGGGCGCATTAAAACCATACAGGGGGTTGGCAGGGGAAGATGGATGTGTGCTGGTTGAATTGTTCACCACCAACCGAACGTTGTTTGAACGCATCGGTTTGCCATCTACCAGTGCCGACGCACCAGCGATGGTATAGGTACCGGGCGCATGAGGCTTTAGCACATAGGAAATCCCCTCCGATTTTGATACAGCACCGTTTACCACACTCATACCGCTTTGTTGCATCGGTCCGCTTACCACGGAAAAACCCGTAAAAGGCGGCGGCGTGATCGATTCCACGGAAGTAGCATTTTGTACCATGAACTGCACTTCAACATAGTCATTCTTCCCAATCTCCTTTTCGCTGAGCTGGGTAACAAATTTTGCCTGCGCGCATACCGGCCTCACGGACAGCAGCAACAAGAAAAACCATAAAAAAGACCACTGTTTACACATGCATGCTTCTTTAACCTGCCAATAGCGGCAAATATACACCGGGGCGGCCGGGCAATTGATCTAAGGGATGTTAAACGGGGGATAATTATCAGAGATCCCCCAGTTGGGGACGAAGTACAATATCTTCTACGCAGGCCTGGGGCGATAGTTGTGATGCAGCGAATACCATGCCTGCCACATCCGATGCCTCCATGATACGTTTAGGATCCACGCCGCTGCCCGCCCATGAATCTGTATACACCGCCCCGGGAAACACGGCCGTAACTTTTACCTGGTGGGGACGAAGTTCTTCCCGGAGGTTTTTGGAAAAGCCATGCAACGCAAACTTGCTGATGCTATAGGCGCCGCCGTTCGGATAGGCGTTCAAAGAAGCGATCGAACACATGTTGAAGATATGACCAGATTTGCGCGTGACCATGCCCGGTACCAGCACGCGCGTAAGGTGATAGGCACTATACAAATTCGCCTGCATCATCTCTTCCAGTGCCCCTGCCGGCTCCTGGCGGATTGTGCCCGGAATAAACCGTCCTGCATTGTTTACCAGCACATCGGCATGAAATGCATTGGCCAATACCCATTGTCCAAAATCTTCTGCCTGCGCTTTGATGCTCAGGTCCCTTGCTTTTGCTTTAATACGTGCACCCGGAAAGCTTGTGATCAGCTCCTCGAGTGTTTTGTACAAATCCACTTCATTGCGCGCGCAGATATACAGTGAATGGCCTGCTGCAGCGAAACGTTCGGCAATCGCTTTGCCCAATCCTTTGGATGCCCCGGTTATTACAACGTTCATGATTCAACCGCAAAAAAAGCGGCCAGTAAAGATACTGACCGCCTGCAACAATGAAGTCACTATGTTCGTATTACGCGTTCGCTGAAGTATCGCCCGCATCTGCAGGTACAATACCTGTATCTTCATCCTTCTTCCGGAAACCAAAGAATTTTTTGATCGCGGCGCCGGCACCGGCAACACCAATTAGGATCAATTTCCAAAACTTGGCAAGGAAAACGAGCATCCCTGCCTTCGCCAGCAGCTTGCCTGCAACGAGTCCGCCGATGGTCCAGGCCGCTACTTTGTCCACACCAGAATCAAACTCTTCATATTTAAACCCCTTGTCGTATTCAGCCATTTTCAAAATAGCAGGAATATTTTTCTTTACTTCTGAAAGCTGATCCATGGTAGCAATGGCAGTGAGACTCAATACGCCTTTTCTTCCCAGTACCCGCACTTCGTAGTTCAGGGTCTTTGCGTCTTCCCCCTCTACACTAAATTCCTTTGCCCAATGCAGCACTTTGTTTTGCTTATCGTAATATGGAGCTGATGCCCATCCCAGTAAATGCATGGCCGCATACCCTTCTTTCTTCCGCTCCGGATTCGCTTCTTCCTGGCCCTTCCGCAGATCAGCCAGCAATTCATCGTATTTGATATTATCGGCATCATCGTCTTTCACATAACCCATGTCTTCATAGCTTACGGTGAACACCCAGGGCACATTCGCACTGTTCAAATGAAAACTGTCGGGCACAATCATGCCCAGCAGTGAAGGATCTTCGGGGTTGCCCCAAAGCTTGTGCAGGATATACCGCGTTTGTACGGCATCGATAAACTTAAAACCAGCGGGCAGGTTAATATGTGCTACGTTATTGCTGAGCGGCACCGAACCTGTTTTGTACTGCATCGCTTTTTCGGCGGAATCGAGGGTTTTCAGAAAGGCAGAAAGTTCTTTTAATTTTTCATTGGCTAGTTCATTGTCTGCTTTACTGCTGTCTTTGTCACCTGCAAACAAAGCAAGGTTACTCACAAGAAGAATCAGGATAAGGGTAATGGGCTTCATAAAGGGCTTTTTGAGGGTGAACAAACAAGATATTAAAAAATGTCTGTTCTTTACAATATGGGAAACTACCGGCACCTTTTTTTTGACCTGGACCACACGCTTTGGGATTTTGAAGCCAACAGCCGCCTCACGCTTTCTGAATTGTATACGCAAATGGGTCTCCGTGACCGGGGCGTGGACGATTTCGATCGGTTTCACAAAAACTACCTGGTGCACAACGAAAAACTATGGGACAGGTACCGGAAAGGTTTTATCAAAACAGAAGAACTCAGGTGGAAAAGGATGTGGCTCACCCTGCTCGACTTCAAAATCGGTGATGAAAAGCTGGCGCGCGAAATGGGCGCTGTGTTTCTCGATCTGTTGCCCACCCGAAAACTGCTGTTCCCTTACACCCTTGAAATACTCACCTACCTGAAACAAAACAACTATCAACTGCACCTCATCACCAATGGATTTGAAAAGACGCAGCATGCAAAACTGCAACACTCCGGACTGACCGGTTTTTTTGGAGAAGTGATCACCAGCGAAGGCAGCAATAGTTTGAAACCACAAAAAGCCATCTTCGACTTTGCACTTGAAAAAACCGGTGCAAAAGCCGAAGAGAGTATCATGCTGGGTGATGACCTGGATGTAGACATCGCCGGTGCCCGCGGCGCAGGGCTGGACCAGGTGTATATCAATCACCTCAACAAACCACTGCCCGATATAAAGCCAACTTTTACCGTATTGCAGCTAAAAGAACTCGAGGCTATTTTTTAAACAGGTGGCCATAAAAAAAGCCCCCGTCAGGAGGCTTTCAGTAATACATTGATTGATTAATCTTTTTTTGCTTTAGCGTCTTTATCGCAGCATTTACCACCTTTAGAGCAAGTCTTTTTGGCTTTCTCTTTTTTGCCTTTATCGCCACCGTGCGCATAACTAACACCGGAGATCAGGAAAGCAGCCGTAACGAGCATCAATATATTTTTCATGCAGGTCTTTTTTTGTGTCTACGAATATAATGGATTTTTGCATTTCCCGCAAGACCAGCTTCGGGCTGCCAGCTACGAGCTACCTGCAGTTTTCGTTAGGCCGACTGGTTACCTTGCGTTTCAATTTTCTTTCTTCTACTTACAACTTAAAACTTAGAACTTAGAACTCAGATAGTGGCCAGCACCGTCACCCCCCCCTGTACCACCTGGTTCAGCGATACTTCCACTTTAGCATCCAACGGTAACAATACATCCACCCTGCTGCCGAAACGAATAAAACCCAGCTCATTGTTCTGCGTTACCTGTTGTCCAACTTTCAGGTAATTGATGATGCGTTTAGCCAAAGCGCCGGCAATTTGTTTCACCAGCACATCGCCTTTTTGATGGCGGATAACCACAGAATGACGCTCGTTTTCAGTAGAAGACTTCGGATTCCAGGCAACGAGGTATTTCCCTTTGTGGTATTGGTTGTACACCACTTCGCCACTCAGGGGATTGCGGTTCACGTGTACATTGGCCGGACTCATGAACACCGAAATCTGCAGGCGCTTTTCTTTGAAATATTCTTCGTCAAATGTTTCTTCAATCACCACCACTTTTCCGTCGGCGGGTGAAATCACTTTGTTGTCACCGGCCGTAAGCGTGCGGTTGGGTATCCTGAAAAATGAAATGATAAAAAGCAGCAGCCCGAAACTGGCCATCAGCAAAAGCCAGGTGACGATGGGAAAATGCGCGCTGATAAAATAAAACGACAACAGGTTAAGTATGGCGAAAATAATAACCGAAATCGCGATGGGTTTGTATCCCTCTTTGTGTATATACATTGGCAGGATGGAGTTGAACCGCAAAATTAAGCAAAATGACCCGCCATCCAACTGCAGTTCCATAAATGAAAAGAGACTGCTGAAACAGTCTCTTCAAGGCTTTTACCGCAACATGATTGCACTGATTACAATTTCCGCAGCTTGATATTTTTAAACCAGATGCCGCCGCCGTGATCCTGCAGGCAGATATGGCCGCTGGCATTTTCGCCCCAGCCCGGAATGTCTTTCCATTTGCTCTTTTCTTTCAATGCCTTCCATTCATCGGTGCCAATTTCGTAGTCGGCCACTTTTACATTGTTGAGCCAGTGTTCTACATGTTTTCCCTTTGCCTTGATAACACTGTGGTTAAATTCACCTGCCGGCTTAGAAGCGATCTTAGAAGGCGGATGCATATCATAATCTGCACCGCTATGCTGCCAGTCTTCCAGTTTGCCCGGATACCCCAGGTCATCAATCAACTGGTATTCGGAAGCCGATTCATAAGACGCGGGATGCTTTTCATCAGCGCGATAAATTAAACCGCTGTTAGCACCTTTGGCTACCTTCCAGTCAAAAGCGAGTTCAAAGTCGGCATATTCGGCTGTCGTGGTGAGGTCGGCACGGTGCTGCACATCTTTTTCTTTGCAATACAGGGTTCCGTTTTCAATGGCCCATCCGTCGGATGGTTTGTTTTGGTAAGGACGCCACCCATTCGTGGTTTTGCCATCGAAGAGCAGCACCCACCCGTCATTTTTTTCTTTCCCGGTAAGTGTATTATCCTTTTTCTGCGCCTGCAGTGCCACTGGCAATGCAAATACAAAAGCGCCTGTCATCCATCGGAATATTTGTTTCCGCATCGTATTTTTTTTAGCTGATGAGTTTAAGTTTTACAGGATCCCATTTAATGGCTTTCTCCTGGAAATAGCTGTCATTGCAAAGCAGGGCCGGCGCTGCAGCCCGGTAACCGAACAATGCATCTTCAATAACGGGCTTGCCATTGCGGATACCCTGGGCCCAGTGATAGAAGTGATCGTAATGCGCGCCTTTATAACCATCTTCTGCCTTGTATACAACAGTATCCGGACCATTCATTTTCTTCCGGTCGTAATCGGGTGTGTATTGCCGTGACTTTAGGATGCTGGCATAATTTTCCGGCGGATAAGAGAAGTTTTTTGTAAGCGTTACTTTATCCCATTCCACCGTGAGTGATCCTTCGTTCCCCACGAGCCTGAGATAGGTACTGTCGGACGTACCGTCGACAAAATTTACACGAAGCGAAAGATTGAAAGCAGGGTGAGTAGCCGTTTCCGGATAATCAAACATGCCGAGCAGGATATCGGGCACGTCCCGTCCATCTTTCCAGTAACGGAGTCCGCCCGTAGCCATGATCTTATTCGGACCCATGCTGCCGGTGATATAATGCAGACTGCTGAAAAGGTGTACGAACAGATCGCCTGAAACGCCTGTACCATAATCGCGGTAACAGCGCCAGCGGAAAAAGCGTTTTGGATCAAAGGGCCGGTCGGGATAATTCTTCAGGAAGCGTTTCCAGTCGACCGTTTTTTCCGAGGCATCCGCCGGCATATCGTATTGCCAGGCGCCGCCAGGTGTATTGCGGGCCCAGAAGCCCTCTGCATAATTGAGTTGCCCGATGGCGCCTGCCGCCAGTAACTCTCTGGCTTTTTCATTCCCCAGTGAGCTCATACCCTGGCTACCTACCTGGAAAGCTACTTTGTTCCTGGTTTGTGCGTCCACCACGGCACTCCCTTCGGTGATATCGTGCACCATCGGCTTCTCACAGTAAACAGCCTTACCGGCATTCATAGCAGCAATGGAAATTTCCTGGTGCCAGTGATCGGGTGTGGCTACGATAACCGCATCAATGTCTTTCCGCGAAAGAATTTCTTTATAGTCGCGGGTGGTAAATATATCCTTGCCGTACTTATTTTTAATATCATTCAGCCGACCGTCGTACAAGTCACAGGCTGCAACCAGTTTAAACCCGGGAACGGATACAGCGGTAGATGTATCTGCATTGCCCATGCCGCCCGCTCCTATGAGCGCAAATTGAATGTTATCGTTCGGACTGTAGGCTGGCGGCTTTAAAATGTGGAAAGGCGTACCCGCTGCCTGCACCACCCCGGGTGCGAGGGTAGCCGCCGCAGCAGTTTTTGCCATAGCAGAAAGAAATTGTCGCCGCGAGCGGCGGGAAGCAGGTTGACTCATGTTCAATGATTGTTTGTACGTGCGTGATAAAAAAAGGAAGTTACTAAAAAACATCTTTTCAAAAACGCTGTAACCCGATGTATGATTTCACTTTTTAGCTGGACACTTTTACGGACAAACAGGGCATTTGTTTTGAGTAATCAACTTTTGGCCTGTACATTTGTTCTCCTTGTTAATATAAAAACGAATCATTATGGCATTTACATTACCCGCACTTCCGTATGCGCACGATGCGCTGGAACCGTATATAGACACACTGACCATGCAGATTCACCATGGTAAACACCACCAGGCGTATGTAGATAATCTTAACAAAGCCATTGCCGGTACGCCCAACGAAGGCAAGTCAATTGAAGAACTGGTAAAAGCTGCGGGCAGTATCAGTCCGGCCGTACGTAACAACGGTGGTGGTCACTGGAACCATAGCTTCTTCTGGGAAACGCTTGCACCCAACGCAGGCGGCAAACCTTCCGGTGCCCTCGCGAATGCTATCGACGCAGCATTTGGCTCTTTCGACGCATTTAAAGAAAAATTTAATACCGCCGGTGCCACCCGCTTTGGCAGTGGATGGGCCTGGTTGATCGTGAAAGATGGCAAACTGGAAGTTTGCTCAACCCCCAACCAGGATAATCCGCTGATGGATGTTGCTGAAGTAAAAGGTGTACCGATCATTGGGGCAGATGTATGGGAGCATGCGTATTACCTCAAGTACCAGAATAAACGTCCGGATTACCTGAACGCTTTCTGGAATCTGGTCAACTGGAAAAAAGCAGAAGAACGTTTCGCCGCAGCGAAATAATAATTCGCCAAAATATGGTCAATCCCGGTACATTTACCGGGATTTTTTTTAAATAGACTTGTATGAAGAACATCAGCCAGCTTGTCCTCCTGCCCCTCGCCGTTTGTTTTGTAGTTGGTTGCGGCGCTAAACAAACAAAGAAAGTGATCGTAATGGCCAGCGGTAGCATCAGCGCCAGCGGCAATACCATCGAACTAGATCCCAGTTTAACCCATAACGAAAAGGAACTGATCTTTGAAGACGCCAAACTCAACCTGAGTGTTAAAAGCAAGGGTGGTGAAAGCAAAAATTTTGAGCTGACCGACAACGGAATCTATGTACTCAACCTGCAAACGGACACTTTAATCGGCGGCCTGGTAAATTATGGTTCCGTTGGCGTACCTGGTTCTATTACAGCGGAACAATTGGATCATATCATCGACAGTACCGAACAACTGATGACCGGCGCCGGTGCCAGCGATGCAAAAAGCACTTTTTTTATCCCTCCCTTTACTATCAAAAAATTAAGTAGTAAAGACAATGCCCGTGTGATTGGTTCTTTCAAAGGCATTCCCTACAAAGTAGATGTGGATGAAACCGGCAAGACGCCAGATGTGATCAAATTTTTCAGCAACAAACAAAAAAGAGAAACGCTGAAGGATTTGATGGAGCAGCGGGCGAAGCTGAAGAAAGTGTGATCAATGTGACAAATGTGAGGAATGTGATAAATGGGGTACACAGTACCAATTATCTAGTACCAAGACGGTTACTGGAATTGCGGTCTCGCTTTTGCCTTTTAGCCGCTAATCCATATTTTCCCTACCATTAAGCGAAGCAACCAAGAACAATGAACCAAAAACCATGAACGATAGGGCCTCTTACCCCTTACCTATAACCTCCTACCCACTGCAGATCAAAAAGACTTAAAACTTATTTCTTAGAACTTAGTCCTAAGGAACAGGATCGTATCCATGTCCGCCCCAGGGATGGCAGCGGCTGATTCTTTTGACCGACAACCACAATCCTTTAAACGGTCCGTATTTTTTAAATGCTTCCAGTGCATAATGTGAACAGGTGGGCGTGAACCGGCATTTGGGCCCCAGCAGGGGGGAGATGATCCACTGGTACAGTTTTATGAGCGCGATAAAAGGGAGGCTAAGCACCCTTAGCAATGCTTTCATGGATTGTTCGTATTAACTTTTGAACAATAGCACCTGCTTTTTCAAAACAAAACGGATAGGCAGGTAATTCACGGCCAGTGTAAATCAGGAAAACCGACAATTGTAAACCACTTTGATCCAGGGCTTTTTCCAACGATGTTTTCTGCAACCGCCAGGCTTCCCGCGTGAGTCGTTTCACGCGGTTACGGTCGACGGCTCTTTTAAAACTGCGCTTACTCACGGCGACGCCGCATTGCAACGACGCATTATGCTTTGCCGACAACAAATACAACACGCGGTAGGGCGATTGGTTAAAAGCAATACCTTTTGCAAACAGTTCCCCGATCTGTTTGCGGCTTTTCAACTTTTGCCTTTTACCCAATGTATAGCGTGTCGTCATCTGGTTGAACGGTAGCCAGCAATGGCATTACACAAAAATAGCCCCAAACAGGGGCTATTGATTATTTTATAAGCGTGGCTGTGTTTTACTTTAATCCTTTCTCGTCAGACACCGTCAGCTTGTGGCGGCCTTTTGCACGGCGGCTGGCCAGCACTTTACGGCCGTTGGCGGTTTGCATGCGCTTGCGAAAACCATGTACCGTTTTACGACGACGTTTGTGCGGTTGAAATGTTTGTTTCATCGTTTACAATTTTCACTGTTTGCAATAGCCTGTGAGAAGCAGGCGGGTTTCCGTTCGCAGCAGGTCACCACACCCGCTGTTGTGAAAGGACGGCAAAGGTAATGGTTTGCCTGCGGTAAATAAAGGGCAAGAGGTAATTTTTTATGGCAATTCCACATGGGCCGACTCAACCCCGGCACCAAAGAATAAACTGCCATGATTATCAAAGTCTTCCGTAGAGTCGGTGGTGTAAAACCGGAGTGTGCCGCCCTTGCTGCAACGGGCTTCCATGTTTGGATGACGCCCAAGGTAACCGGCCAGGCTATCTGCAACGATGGGGCCCTGCGAAAGAATGCGCATACCCCGCGGCAGCAACTGGCTTATTTTGTCCTTCATCAGGGGATAATGGGTACAGGCCAGCAAAACGGTATCAATGGAGGGTCCTTTTTGAAGCAACTGCTGCAGGTGTTTCCGTACGAAATAATCAGCGCCTTCGCTGTTATGTTCGTTGTTTTCAATCAGGGGCACCCACATGGGACAGGCTTCCTGCACCACATTCACGGCAGGGAAAAATTTAGCGATTTCAATTTTGTAGGATTCAGAGAGCACCGTACCTGAAGTGGCCAGTATGCCCACTTCATTTGTCTGCGTAACCTGGCCAATCATTTCAGTCGTGGGCCTGATAACACCCAGCACGCGTTTGTCCGGCGCCTCCCGCGGTAAATCGTTTTGCTGAATGGTTCGCAGTGCTTTTGCAGAAGCCGTATTGCAGGCAAGTACTACGAGTTCGCACCCCTGTTTAAAAAACCATTGCACGCATTCCCAGGTGTACCGATGAACAGTATCAAAGGAGCGATTGCCATAGGGCGCGCGCGCATTATCACCGAGGTAGATATAGTCGTACTGCGGCAGCCTTGCGCGGATGTCCTTCAACACTGTTAATCCACCGTAGCCCGAGTCGAAGATGCCAATAGGTGATGGTTGCATGGTTACAAAAGTAAAAACGCCGGGTGAGGACCCGACGTTTTTCCAATATTTTCAATAAAGAATTATTTCAAGCCCAGTTTCTTTTTCACGAGTGGCAGCAGGTCATCAGAAGGAGGCGCTACAAGCAAGGCTTCTTTTACCAGTACATACCCATAGCCAGCTTCTTTGGCAACGGCAGTTACAGCATCCAGTGCCTTCTTCTGAATGGGAGTAGATACTTCTTCCTGTTTGCGCTGGAGTTCCTGCTGGATACGCTGATCTTCACCCTGCATAGCCGTCATCTGGTCCTGCAGTGTTTTCCTTTTTACTTCTTTTACGGATGGGGTCATGGTAGCTGAGTCTTTGTAAAACTTCGCTACTGCATCTTCAAAAGCGGATTGCTTATCCTGTGCGGCCTGGTACAGTGCATCACGGAACTGCTGCAATATGGTATCTGCTTTTTTTGCTTCGGGCATGGCGGCGATTACTTCGTTCAGCGCGATATGACCAATTTTGTTTTGCGCCAGCACGCGGTTACCTGCAGTGGTAAGAACGATGGCCAGCAACACCAGGGTAAAAGCCTTTTTCATTGTTGTGTTTGTTTTTTGAGGTTTTTCCGGCGCGGCCGGTCCTTTATTTAGTTGTTTGTTGTTACGGTTTAGTTGTCTCCTGCGCGCTGCTTTTGATTTTTTTTAACAGCTTATTTAATGCCCAGTTCCCGCAATACATCTTCGCTCCGGTCTAGTTTGGGGTCGGCAAATATAACAGTAATTCCTTCACTTTTATCCAAAATAAAATCGTACTGGCGGGCTACTGCAATTTTCTGGATGGCGTTGTAAACCTTGTCCTGCACGGGTTTCACCAGTTCCTGGCGTTTCTTGAACAGGTCGCCTTCAAACCCAAATCTTTTCCGTTGTAAATCACGGGTTTCCTTTTCTTTTACAAAAATCTCATCCTGTCTTTTTTTCTTCAGCACATCACTTAGCATTACTTGTTCTGCGTCAAAATCCTTGTACATTTTATCCAGTTCTGCCTGTTTCGTTTCTATCTCTTTTTGCCATTGCTCACTCACCTGGTCAAGTTTTTTCTGTGCGTCTTTATACTCAGGCATCTTATCGAGTATGTATTTAGTATCTACAATGGCATAACGTTGTGCCTGTGTAGCCACCGATACGAGCAGCAGTGCAAGAGCGGCAAACAATATCTTTTTCATAACAAAGTGTTTAAGTGGATAGCAATATAGCTAAATAGCCTGTATTCTGCCAGTACCCTTATTCAGGTTCGTAGCCCAGCAGGAAGGTGAATTTTGCAGCGCTCTTCAAACCTCCACCCGGTGTAAGCCTGTCGAGCCCCACGCCGTAGTCGAAGCCCAGCAAGCCGAACATCGGCAGGAAGAAGCGCATACCCAAACCAACGCTTCTGCGCAGGCGGAAGGGATTGTAATCTTTGTAATTATACCAACCGTTCGCGGCTTCGTAAAAGGCGAGTCCGTAGATAGTGCTGCTGGGATTGGTGCTGAAAGGATAGCGAATCTCCGCAACATATTTATTAAACAGCGTGAAGAAAGTACTGGTACTGTTCTGATCCGGATTCACCCGTGGATCAGAGCTGGTGTAAATGGGATAACCGCGCTGGGAGATGATATCATAGCCAAGGATACCGTAGTTGTTCGATAAACCGGCATCACCCAGCTGGAAACGTTCAAACGGAGAATAATCAAGCTTGGGATTGTAACGGCCCATGAAACCGTACTTGGCAGCAAGTTTCAACACAAACTGTTTGCTGCGATCTTCTCCCATTGGCCGGCCGAGCGGTATATAGTATTCACCATTGAAACGCCATTTGTGAAACTCCACAAACTTGTACGGATTGGAAGAGGTAGCAATGTTTTTATCAAACAGTGAATAAGGTGGCGTAAACTGGCCGCTGATCATGAAGCTGGAACCACTTCTTGGGAACAAAGGTGCGTCTACAGATGACCGTGAGAGCGACACTTTTAAGCTGATGTTGTTTGATTTACCATTGCTCAGCGGCGTACCATCGCTCAAACGGAAAAAGCCCGGATAGTTTTTGAGGTGGTATTGCGTATAGCTTAATTGGTATACCAGGGTGAAATAGTCATCCGGCCATTTCAGCTGCTTACCCAGGGCGATCGCAAAGCTTAAGGATTTCAGGAATGAAGTATCGGCAGCTGCTTTGCTGTAGGTACCCGTGCGATAGTCATACGCGTTTGAATATTTCGTACTGGCCGCACTGATGGTAAATGAATTTCTTTTCTTGCCGCCCAGCCAGGGTTCGGTAAATGAACCGTTGTAAGAACGGAAAGCCAGTCCGTTACTTTGTACGCGTACGCTGAGTTTTTGTCCGTCACCGGTAGGCAGTGGATCCCAGGCCGATTTGCGGAAGATGTTCTTAATGGAGAAGTTGTTGAATGATACACCGAGCGTACCCGTCAAACCGATACCACCGCCCCATCCGGCACTCAACTCCAGCTGGTCACTCGATTTTTCTTCGACGCTCCAGTTGATGTCTACCGTACCATCGTCCTGGTTGGGAACAATATTCGGTGCAATTTTTTCCTGGTTGAAATAACCGAGCTGTGCGATCTCGCGATTGGTACGAATCACGTCGCTCCGGCTGAATTTCTCACCGGGTACGGTACGCAATTCACGACGGATAACGTACTCTTTTGTTTTATCGTTACCGCTGATGGTCACGTTTTTGATGGTAGCCTGCGGACCTTCCACAATTCTAATCTCGTGGTCGATGGTATCGTTGTACACCGATGTCTCGATAGGGTCGGCATGAAAGAAGAGATAGCCATCGTCCTGGTACAAGCCGCTGATATCACCGCCTTCCGGGGTCAGTTGTTTACCGATGCGTTTGTTGAGTGTTTCGAGGTTGTAAACATCTCCCTTTTTGATGCCAAGGATGACGCCGAGTACTGAGTCGGAATACTTGGTATTGCCTTTCCAGGTGATATTGCCGAAATAGTATTTATGGCCTTCATCCACCTTGATGTCTACATTGATATTTCCCCGGCTGTTGTAATACTGGGTATCTGCCACAATTGTTGCATCGCGGTAGCCGATAGAGTTGTAGTATTCGAGCAGTTTGGCTTTGTCTTCCGCGTATTTTTTATCATTGAATTTCGCAGAGGAGAGCTTAAACCGGAAATACGGATCGATGAATTCTAGTGTTTTTGTGGGAGAGAGAAAACCCCATTCGCGCACAAACTCGCTCAGTGTAACACGCTTGTTCACGCCATACACGCTGCTGTCGTTGGGCGGATAGAGCGTTATCCGCATGGCTTCCTTGGTTCCTTTAAGCTGGCTTTTCAGTTTGGTATCAGAAACGGATTCATTGCCAAAAATATTCACCTGGTTGATGCGCACTTTATTTCCCTTGGTAATATAGAGGGTCAGGTTTACCGAATTGCTTACGTTGGGATCGAGGCGCTCGTCGATTCGAACGGTTGCGCTCTGGAAGCCTTTTTCGGTGAAATATTTCTGAATATTTTGAATAGCGGTCATCTTTGTGTCTTCTATTACAACCCTACCCCTCACCAGACCTGATTTTGTCTTAAGGTCGTCCTCCTCGCTCTTTTTAATGCCCTTAAATGCGAAAATGCCTAGCCTTGGACGTTCTACCACGTGGATTTCGATATAAATATCTCTGCCATCTATTTTTGTAAAGAAAATTTGCACATTAGCAAACAATCGGTTTTTCCAAAGATTTTTTATAGCATTACTGAAATTATCCCCACCTGGGTATACGATCTTGTCGCCGATAGTCAGGCCTGAAATAGACAGCAATAATGCTTGGTCATATGCTTTGGTGCCGGTAAACACGATACCGGCCAGGTTATATTCCTTGGGTGTTTTGGATTGTGGAATCGCTAAAAGATCGGGATCAACGGAAGTAGGCCTGGATGTATCCGTATCCTGTGCCAACGCTCCAACAGATGAAACAACACAAAACAATAAGCAGTGAACTAAGCGTAGTGATTTTAGCATCCAGTCTTACTTTTTAAGAAAACGGCAAATTAAAGGGATTAATTAAAAGTGTTTGTTAAAACCCGCTCTGCTACAGGGGATTCGGGCTTCTCAGCCTGCGGTAATCTCCTGTTTTATTTGTTGGCTGGTTTTACCGAAGCGGCGTTCTCTTTTTTGAAAATCGAGGATGGCTTCGTATAGCTTTTCCTTCCTGAAATCGGGCCAGCGGACATCGGTAAAATACAATTCTGCATAGGCCAGCTGGTAAAGCAGAAAATTGCTAATCCGGTATTCTCCGCTCGTGCGAATCATGAGTTCGGGGTCAGGGAAATTGCTGGTCGTCAGGTATTGCTGCAGGGTGTCCTGGCTTATTTGCTCCGGATCAATCTTACCAGCCTTCACATCCTTCGCGATATTCTTCACCGCATTCACCAATTCCCAGCGGCTGCTGTAGCTAAGGGCCATCACCAGGTTCAAACCCGTATTTTTACCCGTTAACTCAAGCGCTTCTTTCAATTCCTGCTGTGCATAGTCGGGCAACATTTGCATATCGCCAATCACATGCAGTTTGATATTGTTCTTATTGAGGGTATCCACTTCTTTACGGATCGTATCCACCAATAGTTCCATCAGCCCTGTTACTTCGTATTCGGGTCTGTCCCAGTTTTCCGTACTGAATGCATACAGGGTAAGATAGCCTACGCCCAGTTCAGCGCAACCTTCTACGATGGCCCGCACACTTTCTACGCCATGAAAATGGCCATACAAACGATCCTGCCCCTGTTCCTGTGCCCAGCGACCATTGCCATCCATGATGATCGCAATGTGCTTTGGCAGCTTTTGCAGGTCTATCGCGGGTTTCAGCGAATCCATACAATGCGTTTAAAGGCGGCAAATCTACAAAAAACAATTGGCAAGCCCGCTAATTAATTCGCTGCAGC
>JAGWTK010000206.1 GCA_028876035.1 Bacteroidota bacterium | reverse complement strand
CTGTTTGTCTGCTGCGGAGACCGGCGGTTCTTCGGCTCCAGGCCAGAAGCTGGGCCAGATAGCGGCGATGACGATCAATACGAGTAATGTAAAAATGCCGGTACGCTCACGCCGGCTGAAGCTGAAAAAGTCTTTAATGTATTCGTTACCCTTTGCCATGGGTCGAATCTAGCAGCGTAATAAAAGTGGTGGCATGTTTTTACACCATCTGCAGGCGGAGATTATCGTATGCTAAGCGGATGTTTTCCGGAAGCGCGGCATCAATTTCGGCATGAAGGCCCATTTGGTGACTCAGGTGTGTGAAGAGTGTTTGCCGGGCACCGAGTTCAGCTGCCATGGCAATCGCTTCATCCAAAGAAAAATGAGAGACGTGTTTTTCCTTTCGCAGTGCGTTCAACACAATGGTATCGCAACCTTTGATTTTTTCCTTTTCACTTTCTTCAATACGATTGGCGTCGGTGATATAAGTAAAGTCACCAAACCGAAAAGCGAGTACAGGCATCTTCAGGTGCCAAACGGTGATGGGCAGAATGGTGATATCACCGATGGTAAAGGGCTGACTGTCGATCGGGTTGAGGGTAATTTCCGGCAGGCCGGGGTATTTGGTATCGGTAAAGGCGTAAGGAAACTCGCGTATGATCACCTCCTGTGTCAGTTCATTGGCATAAATGTTCATGGGTTTGCCGCTGAAAAAATTGAAGGCGCGTACATCATCTAAACCAGCCACATGATCTTTATGCGGGTGGGTAAAAATAATTCCGTCGAGATGGGTCACATGGGCGCGGAGCATCTGGTAGCGGAAGTCTGGCCCGGTATCCACCACAATGCTGGTAGTAGCAGATTGCACCAGGATGCTGCTCCGGAGCCGTTTGTCGCGTGGATCTGCGGATTGACAAACGTTGCAGGGACAGGCAATCATGGGAACACCGCTGCTGGTGCCGGTACCGAGAAAAGTTATGGTGAGCGGTGGATGCATATGCTGGAATGGCCACGCGTAGAAAGCCTATTTTTCTTCTGCCTCAAAGCGTGCGAGAACGTCGGCGTACATTTTTTTTGCTTCAGCCGACAATTGGTCTACCGCGATATTGAGCTGCGGAATGATATCCACCAGCGTATTGATCCGACCTTCCATTTGCAGGAATTTATTCAGTACGACTACCTTTTTCTCTTCGAGAATGCAATAGCCGCTCTGGAAATTGCCCCTTTCGTATCGGACAACATAGCCGGTTTCATCGAGGATGTTTTCAATTTTATCGAGTGTTGCCTGGTTGTACTTCATGCTCATAAAATGGGTCGCGGCAAATTTAACCGCGATATCCCGGTGTGAAAGCAATCACGCGGTTTGTTTTTCCACAATAGGTTAATAAAGCGCAGCAATGCCTACCGACTGGTCATTCTTACCACCGGAACAATCATTTCTTCGAGGCTAACACCGCCGTGCTGAAATGTGTTCCGATAGTAATTCACATAATAATTGTAATTGTTGGGATAGCAGAGAAACCCGTCTTCTTTTGCAAAGATAAAGGAGGAGTTTACCGTAGGCACCGGAAGGCCACCTTCGCGCGGATCGCGGAAAGCGAGTACTTCTTTCGGTTCATAATTGAGGTTACGTCCGTGTTTATAGCGGAGATTGGTGGTGGTTTGCTTGTCGCCGATCACTTTGTACGGTGTTTTCACACGAACCGTACCATGATCGGTTGCCAGCACGATGTTGATCTTTTTATCAGCAATCCTGCGCAGGGCCTGGTGCAGCGGCGAATGTTCAAACCAGCTGCGGGTAAGTGAACGATAGCTCATTTCATCGCCCGCCAGTTCCTTGAGGACTTCCATTTCAGTACGGGCATGGCTCAGCATATCTACGAAGTTGTAGACGATTACATTCAGGTCGTTGCCCAGCAGGTTGTGGATGTTGTTGACAAGATCCTGGCCGGCCTGGTTGTTCACGATCTTCGTGTAAGATACTTTCAGGTGCTCCTGTTTTAAGCGCCGGATTTGTCCGCGCAGAAACTCCTCCTCGAATAAATTCTTTCCGCCCTCTTCTTCATCGTTTTTCCATTGGTTGGGAAATTGCTTTTCGATGTCCACCGGCATCAGCCCGGCGAAGATCGCATTGCGGCTATATTGGGTAGCGGTTGGCAGAATGCTGTAGAACGTTTCTTCTTCCAGCAGGCGGAAGCTATCGGCAAAAATGGGTTGAATTGCCTTCCATTGGTCAAACCGAAGGTTATCGATCAGGATGAAAAAAGTGGGAACGCCCTTCTCAATCACCGGGAATACTTTTTCGCGCATGAGTGTATGACTCATCACCGGCGCTTTGGAAGGAGCCAGCTTTGGATTAACCCAGGGCAGGTAATTTTTCGAGATGAATTTGAAGAATTCTGTATTGGCTTCCTGTTTTTGTGATTGAAAGACTTCCATCATTTCCGGGCTGTCGCTCTTTCCCATTTCCAGTTCCCAATACACCAATTTCTTATAGATGTCCATCCACTCGTTGTAATCGGGATTACTGTTCAGCGCCATGAACAGGTTGCGGAACTGTTGCTGGTAAGCAGCCGTTGTTTTTTCGGCAACCAGCCTTTTGTTATCCAGTATTTTTTTAAGGCTTAACCAAACCTGGTTGGGATTAACGGGCTTGATAAGATAGTCGCTGATCTGGCTGCCAATGGCTTCATTCATCAGGTTTTCGGTTTCATTCTTGGTGATCAGCACAACCGGCACCTGCTGATTGACTTCTTTTATCTTGGCGATCGTTTCGAGACCAGTAATGCCGGGCATCGATTCATCCAGCAGCACTACGTCTACCTGGTGCTCTTTCACATATTCTATCGCATCGAACCCATTGGTGAGTGTGTGTACCGCATAACCTTTATTCTCCAGAAATAATTTTTGCGACTGCAGGCTTTCAATTTCATCATCTACCCAAAGTATTGTTGCGATGGCCATACGGGAAAGAGGTTTATGCGTTCTTTAATCGGATACATTCACTGAAGGCCTTCAAATCAAAAGCCCGGGAAACAAATGTAATTTATCTGTGCAGCCTTTGTATTTTTGTCCGCTGCACGCAAAGGTTGATTTAACAAATAAACAACAGTATGGCTGTCCAGTCAAGAAAAATAATCAATGACCCTGTGTATGGGTTTATTACCATCGATCATCCTTTGCTGTTGCAGATCATTGCTCATCCGTATTACCAGCGGCTCCGGCGTATTCACCAGATGGCATTTGCATCCCTTGTTTATCCCGGCGCCGTGCATACCCGTCTTCACCATTCGCTGGGCGCTTATCATTTAATGTGCTGTGCGCTTTCCGAATTAAAAAGCAAGGGAGCCGACATTACACCAGCGGAGGAATTAGGTGCGAAGCTGGCCATTCTTTTGCACGATGTGGGACATGGACCTTTTTCGCACGCGTTGGAACAACATTTATTACAGGATGTGCACCACGAGAAAATCTCACTGCTGATAATGCAGGAACTAAACCGGATTTTTGAAGGCCAGCTGGATTTGGCCATCAAAATATTCACGGGCGAATACCACAAAAGATTCTTATCGCAACTGGTGAGCGGGCAACTGGATGTAGACCGGATGGATTACCTCACACGTGACAGTTTTTTCTCCGGTGTATCAGAGGGTGTGATTGGTTACGACCGGATCCTGAAAATGCTCACCGTGCACGAGGGTGAATTAATGGTGGAAGAGAAAGGCATTTATTCCATTGAAAAATTCCTTGTATCAAGGCGGTTGATGTACTGGCAGGTATATCTCCATAAAACGGTGATGGGTGCCGAGAAAACCGTGGTTCATATTCTCTCGAGGGCGCGGGAGCTGATCAGGCAGGGCGTTGACCTGCATGCGGTATCGGCTGGACTGGACTTCTTCCTGCAAAATCCTGCAGCGGCTGCGTCTATCGAAGCACATCTCGACAAATTCTGCCAGATGGATGACTATGATTTACTCAGCACAATTAAAAACTGGATGGATCATCCGGATAAGATTTTGTCTTTGCTTTGTCGTTCATTGGTAGACCGGCAATTGTTGAAAGTAAAATTCCAGGCTGAGCCATTCACGGAAGCGCAGGTTGCAGCGATTCGCCTGTCTGTTTCAAAGAAGCTTGGCATCAGCGCTGAAGAAGCAACCTATCTTGCGTTTAGCGGGGAAGCCAGCAATACCACCTACAACCCCAGGGAAGAAAGAATTCATATTTTGTTCAAAGACGGAACAGTGACGGATATTTCACGGGTAGACAATGCGCTGATACAACACAACCTGTCGACCCCAATGAAAAAATTTTATATTTGTTTTTACAAGGCATGAACATTGACATGCACGGTTTTTGACCCCAATCCTTACACAAACCATCAACTATGACCAGGTTTTCTGCTGCACAGATTGCGATGTTAATCAACGGAACTACCGAGGGAGATGCCGCTGCAGAAGTAGGCGGTTTCGGAAAGATCGAAGAGGCGGTTGCCGGACAACTCTCTTTTTTGGCCAATCCTAAATATGAAGATTTCCTCTATACAACGGGCGCTTCAGTAATCATCGTGAATGAGTCGCTGCAACTGAAACAACCCATTGCCGCAACGCTGATCCGTGTAGCAGATGCCTATACCGCGTTTGCTACCCTGCTTGCGAAATATGAAGAGATCATGTCGCAGCAGTTAACGGGTATCCAGGAGCCATCATACATTGCAAAATCTGCGAAGCTCGGAAGCAATGTGTTTGTGGGCGCATTCGCCTATGTTGGAAATAATGTGCAGGTAGGCAATAATGTAAAGATTCATCCGCAGGTTTACCTGGGCGATAATGTGCACATTGGCGACAACACCATATTGAATGCGGGCGTAAAAATCTATCATGGCTGCGTCGTAGGCAAGAGTGTTACCATACATGCGGGCACCGTTATCGGCAGCGATGGTTTCGGTTTTGCGCCGCAGGCCGATGGCAGTTTCAAAAAAGTGCCGCAGATTGGTAATGTAGTTATTGAAGACGAAGTAGAAATTGGCGCGAACACCACTATCGATCGGGCAACCATGGGTTCAACACTGATTAAGAAAGGGGCGAAACTCGACAACCTGATCCAAATCGCGCACAATGTTGAAGTAGGCCGTTCCACCGTTATCGCGGCGCAGGCCGGTGTAAGTGGCAGTAGTAAAATTGGGAATGGTGTAATGATTGGCGGACAGGCGGGCATTGCCGGCCACCTGCAGCTGGGTGATGGCGCAAAAGTGAATGCACAATCGGGTCTTGGAAAATCACTCAAGCCAAATACTTCCGTTACCGGAACGCCGGCTTATAATTATAGCCAGGCCATCCGTGCACAGGCCGTTGCGAAGAATCTCCCCGAAATGGAAAAAAGAATCCAGGACCTGGAGCAACTGGTAAAACAGCTGCTGGCGGAAAAATTGAACGCATAGAACATTTTCGGGCAGGCTTCACCGTTATTGCAAATTTTCGAGGTATTTATAGCCGCTTCCGGTGTTGAGCAACACAATCCTGGCACCGGGGTCTATATGCCCTGCGTTGCGCAATTGCAGCAATGCCGCCCAGGTAGCAGCCCCTTCAGGGGAAATCAATAAACCCTCCTGCCTGGCTACCTGTTGCAACGCTTTTTTTATGGCCGATTCACTCACCGCCATCGCTAATCCCCCGCTTTGCTGTAACACTTCCAGCATCATATCCATCCCAAAAGGATAAGGAACGGCAAGGCCGTTCGCGATAGAGGGCTGGGGTTGAAAGCCCTGCTTCCATTGTTGTGGTTGATAAAAAGCACGTACCAGTGGCGCGCATTCCATCGATTGTACCGCAATCATTTTCGGTAAGCTTGTTCCCGGAGCAAGCCACCCCGCACTAAGCATTTCTTTAAATGCTTTCCATATCCCGATTAAACCGGTACCGCCGCCGGCAGGGTACAAAATATAATCGGGCAATTGCCAGTTGAATTGCTCGGCCAGTTCATACCCCATGGTTTTTTTCCCTTCCAGGCGATACGGTTCTTTAAGCGTCGAAAGATCGAACCAGTCTTTCTCCCGGTTAACCTCTCCTACTTTCTTCGCACAGTCGCTAATCAGCCCGTCTACCAACACCAGGTTCGCCCCGTACAATCTGCACTCATCTTTGAACACTGATGGTGTATGCCGGGGCATGACCACGGTGCATTCCATACCGGCTTTAGCACAGTAGGCTGCCAGGGCGCCACCTGCGTTACCCGCAGTTGGAACAATACACCGATGGATACCCAGTTCTTTTGCTTTGGATATCGCTACACTCATGCCACGGGCTTTGAATGAACCAGTTGGGTTTCCCGACTCATCTTTCATCCATAAGTCAGCAAAGTCTTGCTCACTGCCCAGGGAACTGAGTTGGAATAAAGGCGTCATTCCTTCACCAAGGCTAATGATATGTTTTCGTTCAGATACCGGCAGTGCTTCAAAATAGCGCCACATTGTTTTTTCGCGAAACAGCAAATCTTCTTTGCAGAAGCCCGGCTCCCAGTCGTACTGCACCAGCAGCGGTTGCTGACAACAATCGGCAAACTGTTGAATCTGGTGGATAGGATATGGCCGGCCACAGCGTGCGCATGCCAACGCAGCTGCATAGGAAAATGTTTCAGGAATAGCTGTCATGATGCGAAGCTAGGACCAATGTCATAACCCACTTTAGTCAAGTTTCTTATGGTGTATAACGTAGGGTTATGATGTTTAAGGTTTAAAAGTTTAAGGTTTAAGAGTTCTACATGTGCGGCAACTTGTAAAATTGCACTCTTCGTGCCTGGGAGCATCCCAAAAAATTGACGACGTAGTTGCGACTCCCTTGCATTATCAGCCAACTCCGCAAAAACACATGCAGCTACACAGAAAGAACATTAAACTTTAAACCTTAAACTTTGAACCTCGTTC
>JAGWTK010000205.1 GCA_028876035.1 Bacteroidota bacterium | reverse complement strand
CCTGGCAGTTTTGATGGGATATATTTGCAGCATTGCACCATGACCGGTTTTGCTGCAGATATTGAACAGTGTCTCCTGACTCTCCATGCGGGAGGCATTATCTTGTTTCCTACCGATACCATTTGGGGATTGGGCTGCGATGCCACGGATCCGCAGGCCGTGGAAAGATTATTTGCGTTGAAAAGAAGATCTCCTGAAAAAGCGCTGGTCGTTCTTCTGCCCGATGAACGCGACTTACTGCAATATGTTGCGGCCCCGGATCCGGCTGTGTTTGATTATATCGAACAAACGGACAAACCAACCAGCATAATTTTTGACAATGTGCTGGGCCTGGCCGATAATGTGCTCGCACCCGATGGCAGTGCCGCTATCCGCATTGTGAAAGAAGATTTTTGCCGGCACCTCCTCAAACGATTTCGTAAACCTATTACTGCTTCTTCTGCTAATTACAGCGGTGAAGCCACGCCCTCCCATTTTGCTACAATTGATGCATCCTTGCTGAATGCTGTTGACTATGCCGTGCAATACCGGAGGAATGATCGCGGTGATGGCGTTCCTTCCAGGATGGTAAGGTGGACGAAAGCCGGCCCCGTTTTAATCAGACGGTAGTCCATAGTCCATAGTCCTTAGTCGATAGTCGTTAGTCGGGAGTTCATCGTTCGTGGTTCAGGGTTCATTGCCCTTTCATTTAAAATCCCTCCCTTCTTTGCGGAGCTACCTTTGGTTCGGGTGAATAGCCTCGTTGCAAAACCCGGCACAGGAATTTGAACATGCAATGCCTGTAGCCTGCAGCCAGTGGCCGTTTTTAGTTCGTGGTTCGGGTCAACAGTCTCGTTGCAAAACTCAGCACATGAATTGAAAGATGAAATGCCAGAAGCCAGCAGCTAGCGGCCAGTAGCCTTTCGAAATTCCCTAACAGTAATCCGCGCACCCGGCTTAACTTCACCCTCCAATGGACGTGCGTACACAACAATTCCTCGTCATACAAACTGCGTTTATCGGTGATGTAGTGCTTGCTACGGGCATCATCGAGAAAATGCATGCCCGGTTTCCGGAGGCGGCAATAGATTTTATGGTGCGCAAGGGAAATGAAGGTTTGCTGGCGAATCATCCTTTCCTCCGGGAAGTGCTGGTATGGGACAAGGGTGCAGGTAAGTACCAGGAGTTGTTGCGGTTGATGAAACTGGTGAGAGGCAGGCGCTACGATACAGTGATCAATGTGCAGCGCTTTGCCGCAACGGGCCTGCTCACGGTTTTTTCCGGCGCCAAAGAAAAAATCGGGTTTGATAAGAATCCATTGAGTGCGGGTTTTAGTACACGGGTAAAGCATACCATCAGCACCGCGGAAAAACCTTTGCATGAAATTGAACGTAACAATGCCTTGATCGCGGGCTTTACCGATGCCGAAGTATTCAAGCCAAAGTTGTATCCGTCGGCAGCTGATTACAACAAAGTGGAAGAGTATAAGTCAAAGCCCTATATCTGCATTGCCCCATCCTCGGTTTGGTTTACCAAGCAATATCCCGAAAGCAAGTGGATAGATTTCCTCCGGCAACTGTCTTCAGCCTTTGCTGTTTTTTTATTGGGAGCAGCGTCAGACAAGGAACTTTGTCATCGTATTGCGGCGGCTGCCGGCCGGCAAAACCTGGTCAATCTCGCCGGTCAGCTGAACCTACTTCAATCAGCGGCCCTGATGAAAGACGCGGTGATGAATTATGTGAACGACTCGGCCCCTATGCATTTTGCCTCTGCGATGAATGCACCGGTTACCGCGGTGTATTGTTCTACGCTTCCTTCCTTTGGTTTTGGACCTGTGAGTGACAATAGCCATGTTGTAGAAACTACGCAAATGTTGGCTTGCCGTCCCTGCGGATTGCACGGCCGCAAAGCTTGTCCGCTTACCCATTTCAACTGCGCTCATACTATCCTGGATACGCAACTGCTGTCCACGATTCCCATTCCTTAGGATCAAGCCTGTTTCTTATTTTTGCCGATATGGATATTGTCTGCAGTGAGCGGGAGTTATTCCTCTTTAAAAAAATTGGTCATGCGGCGCGTGAACTGGGCGTTCCTGCCTATGTCATCGGCGGATTCGTGCGCGATAAATTGCTGGGAAGAAAGACCAAGGATGCAGACATCGTATGTGCGGGTGATGGCATCTTACTGGCGAAAAAGGTTGCGGAACTGTTCAACCCTGCTCCACCAGTATCCATTTTCAAAACCTATGGCACGGCACAAATCAGATTGCCCGATATAGAAATCGAGTTCGTGGGTGCACGAAAAGAGAGCTACCAGTTTCACAGTCGCAATCCCGAAGTAATGCCGGGCAGCTTGCAGGAAGACCAGGAGCGCCGCGATTTTACGGTGAATGCCATGGCAATAAGTTTAAATGAAGCAGATTATGGAAAGCTGGTAGATCCTTTCAACGGTATTGGCGATCTGCACCAAAAGACGCTTCGCACGCCACTGGATCCCGACAGTACATTCAGTGACGATCCCTTGCGCATGATGCGCGCGATCAGGTTTGCTTCGCAATTGCAGTTCACGCTGGACAATGCCACCTGGGAAGGCATTCGCCGGAATGTACAGCGCATTCGCATTATTACACAGGAAAGAATTACGGAAGAGTTAAATAAGATTTTACTCAGTCCGAAACCATCGCTGGGCTTTGATTTGTTGTACCAATGTGGCTTGCTGCACCTGATTTTTCCGCAAATGGTGGAACTGGAAGGAGCAGAGTATATCGACGGCAAGGGGCACAAGGATAACTTTTATCATACCCTCCAGGTAATTGATAATGTAGCGCAGGAATCGGATGATTTGTGGTTGCGCTGGGCGGCCTTATTGCACGATATTGGTAAACCGGCCACCAAACGTTTTGAAGAAGGACATGGCTGGACCTTTCACGGGCATGAAGTGGTAGGCGGGCGGATGGTGCCGAAAATATTTGCAAAGCTGCGACTGCCCCAAAACGAGAAAATGCGTTTTGTACGTACGCTGGTAGAGTTGCACCTGCGGCCGATCAGCTTAACCAAAGAAAACATTACCGATTCAGCGATCCGGCGTTTATTGTTCGATGCAGGGGAACACCTTGAAGCACTGATGATGCTGTGCGAGGCCGACATCACTTCGAAGAACAAAGTGAAAGTAAAAAGATACCTCAGCAATTTTGAGCTGGTGCGGCAGCGGATGGAAGCGGTAGAAGAAAGCGACCGCATCCGCAACTGGCAACCACCGGTGACGGGTGAGCTCATCATGCAAACATTTAATCTTCCACCCTGCCGGGCAGTAGGCGATATTAAAAATGCGATTCGCGAGGCGATCCTCGACGGAGAGATTCCAAACGAATACGAGGCAGCTTACCAGCTGATGCTGGAGAAAGCACGGGCACTGAACCTGCAGCCGGTTCGGTCCTGACCAGTAATTGGCTGCGCAATTTGTTTTACATTTGAAGCCGCAGGCCGGTAAACATGGTATAAAACCGGCATGATTGATGGTAAAGTGAGTTTATCAGTTACCATCTGTACGTAAACAAACATCTAACCAATGGCGATTTTAAAATTCAGGGTATATTTTGAGCAGGATGACAGCATTTACAGGGACATCGCTATACGTCATACCCAATCGTTTCAACAGTTGCACCAGGCAATCCTGAAAGCATACGAATTTGACAACAAGCACCAGGCAACTTTTTACCGCAGCAATGATCACTGGCAGCGTGGAAAGGAAATCAGCCTGGCCAAATACGATAAGAAATACAAGGTAGAGCCCCTGATCATGGAGACGACTACAGTGGGCTCGGAGATCCTCGACCCCAACCAGAAATTTGTATACGAATACGATTTTGCAAAGAACTGGATCTTCCTGGTAGAATTGATCAACGTATCAAAGGAAGAGAATCCGAAACTTGACTACCCCGCCATGGTGCGCACAGAAGGAATTGCACCTTCTCAATACGGAACAAAAGGACTGGTGAGTGATAAGCTCGCCGAGATGGAAGAAAAATATGATCTCGCTTCGGGCGCCGAAGGTTATGGTGAAGAGGGAGATGAAGGCGAGGAGAGCGATGCTTCTGATGAACAAGCCGAAGAAAGCACCGAAGAAGAATTCTAGAACTTTCCGGCCACGATAAACCGGTAATCCCATTCATGTCTGCGCAAAAGGAAAAGACCTGTATCATTCTGGCCGGTCCGACAGCGGTGGGAAAGACAGCGGTGGGCATTGAGCTGGCCCGTCATTTCAACACATCCATTATTTCTGCCGACTCACGGCAATGCTTCCGCGAAATGAATATCGGCGTAGCCCGGCCTTCTCTGCAGGAACTGGCTGCCGTGCCACATTACTTTGTTGCCTCCCATTCGATAAAGGAGGAAATAACCGCCGCAAGCTTTGAGGCCTATGCTTTGAATGCGGCTGCGACCATTTTCCGTGAACATGATGTTGCCGTAATGGTGGGCGGTACCGGGCTCTACATAAAAGCTTTTGCAGAAGGGATGGACAACATTCCGCCAATACCAGCAAGCATTCGCAGCGAAGTGCAGGCGGGCTATGACGCAAACGGGCTTAGCTGGCTCCAAACGCAGTTGCAGGAGAAAGACCCGGTTTGGTTTTCGGGAGGGGAGATACAGAATCCGCAACGTATGATGCGCGCGCTTGAAGTAGTGTTGTCCACCGGTGAATCCATACGGCAGTACCAGCAGGCGAATCCCCGGCCGCGCCCCTTTCGCATTATCCCAATCGCCCTGGAATTACCAAGACCCGTGTTGTATGAACGCATCAACCAGCGTGTGCTGGCCATGATGGAAAATGGATTGCTGGACGAAGTAAAAAGCCTGCTGCCTTACCGCAGCCTGAATGCCCTGCAAACGGTGGGTTATAAGGAGCTGTTCGATTACCTCGATGGACGCTGTTCACTGGACGAAGCAGTATCCCTCGTACAACAAAACACCAGGCACTATGCAAAGCGCCAACTCACCTGGTTTCGGAAACAGCCCGCAACTACATGGTTTTCTCCTCTTGATTACAGTCAACTAATTAAGCATTTAGATAAGTTGGTGTAAGAATTGCTACCTGCATTACCAATTATCCAATAATTAAGATTGCGTTAAGCATAAACAGATTTGATCCTTCGGGAAGTCTGTGAAAGACCTGCCGGATATCCACTATCCTCTGATGCCTGCGTACAAACTTTGGTTTAGGCGCTGATCTCAAAAAATAAGAATGCCCCTTCGTTGTGAAGGGGCTTTCTTATTTGAGCTGCTACTATTAACATTTGTTAATCGTTCTAGAATTTGTCCCAGAACAATTTGGTCGTAACATCATCTCCGCCGATAGCAGCCGCTGCTGCGTTATAATTAACAGTATTCACGTTCTGCTCATTCACGGGGTAACTGAAACGAACCGGGTAATCACTCGCAGCATTGCTGGGTTTTGGCAATACCGGGTAATCCAATCTTCTTTGTTCTATCCATGCATCCCATCCACGGTTATACAACGCGAGGTATTTTTGAGTGCCGATTTTTTGTTTGTACGTGCCAGTGGCCGTGAGATAAGCCACCGATGGCTGCAACAGGTAAGCCGCCGCATCGGCCTGTGAACCACCCCAGAAAAGAATAGAAGCCGTAACGCCGTTGTTGTAATGCCCTGCGGCTGTTCCGCCAACGGCAAATCCTCTTTCAACTGCTTCTGCCAGCAGGAATTCCACTTCGGCATAATCCAGCAAATCACCGGGGAAATCAGGATAGGTGAGCTTGCCCGCATCTGTTACATCGCCCGGGTTGAACTGTTTAATCAAACCCGCCGGCTTTGAAAAAGTAGCATACGAACTGGAACGGCCCGGACCATTGCCTGAGTAGTTTCCTGCATTGTCTACCGTAAAGAAATAGGGTCTTCTTGGATCGCTGGTTGCATTCATGATGTTCACGATGGTACTGTTGGCAACAAAGTCTTTCCGGCCGCTTTGTACCAGGTCTACCCAAACCGGGTTGGTGTTAGGCGGACTGGAAACATACTTGAACAGAGCATTATCGTTATTCGAAGTGAATACGCCGCTTGTCACGGATGCAACCGCTTCAGACTGTGCTTTCGTGGGATCATCGTCTGCAATGGTCATGGCCATTTTGAGGCGCAGTGAATTCGCAAATTTCTTCCACAACTTTACATCCCCGTTGTAAATGATATCAGCCGATCCGAAGCTGCCGGCAGATGTATTCAATGCCAGGATGCTGGTATCGAGCCGCATCAGCAGATCGCTGAATATGGTCTTCTGGTTATCGTATTTCGGAAACGTGTTTTTAATGTTCTGCGACTCTGTGTAGGGAATATCACCGAAGGTGGTAACCAGGTAATACCAGGTATACACCATCATGATGTCCGTTACCGCGAGCTGGTTTTTCTTCGCGTCGGCGGAAGTGGACTCGGTTACGATGATGTTCTTTGCTTCCTGGAAATTCCGCAGTACATCGCGGTTGAGTGCATCCCATACATTGTCCGGAATCTGGCGGGTAACGATATCATACCGGCTTTCATCAGTATAAGTCGTTTCCTGCCAGTACTGCGCCACCAGGCGGAAGATATTCAGGTTTACATTGGACGAGGTAACGGTGTTGGTCAAACGCCGCTCTGCATTGGTGAAAAGGGCGGCGGAGGGCAGGCTGACAGGCGTTTTTGGATCCTGGTTGATGCTGGTAAGATCCTTGGTACAGCCTGTGACAAAACCCGCTGCCACTGTCAGTAACAATATTTTTTTCATATACTTTTTTTAGAAGTTGAGTTTTACGTTGAATGCAAATGAACGCACAGCCGGGTAAGCACCGGTTTGAACACCCTGGAGATTGCCGGAGCTGAATCCTTCTTCCGGATCCGAATAGGGCAGGTTCTTGTGAATGATCCAAAGGTTGCGGCCAATCAGGGAGAAATCGATGCCCTTGAATGGCTTCATCC
>JAGWTK010000204.1 GCA_028876035.1 Bacteroidota bacterium | reverse complement strand
GGCGGTGCATCAGGACGTTTCAATTACCTGAAGGAAGTCGCCCTGAACTTTGCCTTCCTGATGGCTTTGGAGGGTAAAACAGAATAAGACCTCGTTCGTAGGCAGACGCCCTGAAACCTCGTTTCCCGTTGAAAAACAATAGCTTCGGCGCAATAAAATCCGATTTTCAACGCTAATAGCTAAACTTTCGGGGCTGTGGGGAAATTGCTTTTCCTGTGTTTTACCAGCTGCTGCTTCAGCATCGCTGTATGGGGTCAAATTCCCCGTACCGGTCAGCCCGTATCCAATCTTCGGAAAAAAACGGTATCCACCCAAACGGCGAGCGTCCGGCTCGATACGGTAAGCCTGCTTCCGGGATCTGTGTCTATACCAGGTATCAGCAACGAATGGTATACCGTTGATGAAATCAACGCTACTCTCCACTGGAAGCAAAAGCCTCCGGCAGACAGCGTTGCGATCCAATACCGCGTGTTCAGCACGCGCCTGAATGCAGTTACACAGCACCTCAGCTACGACAGTGTTATCAACTATTTCGTGGCCAGTAAACCCTATACTTTCAATGAAACTGGTTTTGGTCAAACCGATCGTTTCTTTGATTTTGGTAACCTGAACTATAGCGGAAGTTTTGGCCGCGGCATCGCGTTTGGAAATAGCCAGGACGCCGTGGTGACATCCAGCCTTAACCTGCAGCTGAACGGCTACCTGGCCGACAGCATCGAGATGGTAGCGGCGATTACCGATAACAATATCCCCATCCAGCCCGACGGTACAACCCAGCAATTGAACGAATTCGACCGGATATTCCTGCAGTTCAAAAAGAAATCCTGGGCGCTTAGCCTGGGTGATATCGATCTTCGTCAAAACAAGAGTTATTTCCTGAACTTCTACAAGCGACTACAGGGTATCGCCTTTGAAACAACCAGCCAGCTGGCGCCGCATATCAGCAATACCAGTGTAATGAGCGGCTCTATTGCCAAAGGAAAGTTTACCCGTAATATCATTCAGGGGCAAGAAGGCAACCAGGGCCCATACCGCCTGCGGGGTGCCAACAACGAATTTTATTTTGTGCTGCTGGCCAATACAGAAAGGGTGTTTATCGACGGTGAACTGCTGCAGCGGGGCGAAGACCGCGACTATGTCATCAACTACAATACGGCTGAAATTGCGTTTACCCCTAAACGTATGATCACCAAAGACAGTAGAATTCAGGTAGAGTTTGAATATGCAGACAGGAATTACCTCAACGCCAATCTCTATTTTAGCAATCTGACCAATTTCAATAACAAGCTGCGGCTCACGGTGAGCGCATTCAGTAACAGCGACGCGAAGAGTTCACCCCTGAATCAATCATTGGATCCTTCACAGAAGATTTTTTTGAAGAACCTTGGCGACAGTATCAACAACGCATTTTACAAAGTAGCCACCCCCGATACCTTCGCTGTTGGTAAAATTCTCTATAAGAAAATTGATACCATTTACAACGGGAATCAGCACGATTCGGTGTACGTGTATTCAAATAACCCCGACAGCGCACGATACAATCTTTCATTTGCAGATGTGGGATTTGGCAAAGGTGATTACCTGCCCGATTTCAATGGCGCCAACGGAAAGGTATACAAATGGGTAGCACCGGTGGGTGGCGTAAAGCAAGGACAATTTGAAGCAGCCATATTCCTGGTGACACCGAAAAAACAGCAGTTGGTAAGTGTACTGGCCGACTATGATATTTCGAAAAACACCAATATCAGCACTGAACTGGCCTACAGTAATTATGATGTGAACACATTCTCCAACCTGGATAAATCCGACAACAAAGCCTATGCGGCGAAAATGAAACTAACGCACCTGAGCGCATTGGGTGGTAAGGCAAATAATAAGTTGATCACCGATGGCGGAATGGAATACACCGATGCACGGTTCAAGCCGCTGGAGAGACTGCGTACCGTGGAATTTTTGCGCGATTGGGGGCTGCCCTATACGGTGGACGCTGCCAATGAACTCATCCTGACCGCAGGGAGTACACTGGACAACAAGAATGGAAAATTGCGTTACCAGTTTACCGATTATAAACGTGACGCAGATTTCAACGGTGTAAGAAATACTATCTCCCAAAACCAACAAATTCACGGCTGGCAGCTCAATAACCAGTTGAACCTTTCAAATACCAATAGCAGCGCCGAAAGAGGATTCTTCTTCCGGCCCGTCATCGATATTTCAAAAAAATTGAAGCAGTTTCACGACTATACAATCGGCGCGGCTTATTCAGTTGAACACAATGAAGTTCGCAATAAGCTGGCCGACTCTGTCAACGCCACCAGCTTTTCATTCCGTACTATGCAGGTTTCCATTCGGTCGGCACTGAACAAACCCAATAAATGGGGCATCAGCTATACCACCCGCACCAATAGCTATCCGTTTGGGAAGAACCTTGTGACCAGCGATGTTAGTCACAATGTTAACCTAACCGGCGAATTGATGAAAAGTGAGCATCACCAATTCCGCTGGAATATTACCTATCGCAAATTGAATATTCTAAACAGTGCCGTTACTACCCAAAAAGCCGATCAAAGCCTGCTCGCACGCGGTGAATACCAGGCCAATATTGCAAAAGGCCTGATTACCGGGAACCTCTTGTATGAAGCAGGATCCGGGCAGGAACAAAAACGGGATTTTGCCTACCTCGAAGTGCCGGCAGGACAAGGACAATACACCTGGATCGACTACAATAACAACGGTATCCAGGAGTTGAATGAATTCGAATTCGCCGTATTCAAAGACCAGGCTAAGTATATCAGGATCTTCACCCCTTCGAACCAGTTTGTGAAAACCAACTATAATACGTTTAATTATAGTTTGGGTGTAAACCCCGGCAACGTAATTGATGCACGCACTGCTGCGGGCATGAAAAAGGTATTGAGTAAACTGACCCTTCTCTCCTCACTGCAGATCGCAAAAAAAGAATTGGCCACAGGCATCATTCAGCTCAATCCATTTAAAATACCGCTGAATGACACTTCATTGATTAACCTCAACGCCGTATACGTTAATACTCTTTCTTTCAACCGGTTTAGCACACGCTGGAGTATCGATCTGAATAATACGCGCAACAGTGGGAAGACCCTGCTCACGTACGGACTGGAAAGCAGGCAATTGAACGAATGGAAAAGCACGGCGCGCGTAAACGCCAGTAAAGCCTGGCAGGTAGAGCTGACGGCCAGGAAGGGCAGTAACCAGCTCTCCACCGAAAATGCAAAATTTGATAACCGCAATTTCAACCTCGCCACATGGTCAATGGAACCGAAACTAAGATATACGAAGGGTACCACTTTCGGAATTTCGGCAGGATATAAATACAGTGAAAAAAACAACCGCTGGGGCGACCAGGAGAAATTCAGCAGCAGTGGTGTGAATGCAGAGGTAAACTACCGGCTTCTGCAGTCGGGTTCAGTTACCTCCAGGTTCACCTATACGAATATCAGTTTCTCGCCCCTGGCCAATGTAAATTCAACCGTGGGGTACACTATCCTCGAAGGATTATTGCCGGGCAAAAACTTTCTTTGGAACCTTGAACTCACCAAGCGCTTGTCCAATAACCTCGAAGTGAATATCCAGTACGAAGGCCGCAAGCCCGGTGAAGCAAGAACGGTACATGTGGGCCGCGCTTCAGTAAGGGCCATTTTCTGATAGAGGAATGTGAGATATAAGATATTTTGATTTGAGATATGGGAAATAGCTGGCCTGCCTGACCCGATACTTGTAGGAAATCGCAGATGGCAGATGTGTTTATCGCTCATGTCCGATTTTTTACTAACCTTCAGAACACCGCCTCCCGGACTGCCAGGTTGCTTTGTTCGCTACTGCCGCGCCTGACAGAAAATTTGATTATTCAATATTTCGGTTGCCTGTTAAGCAAGAATCCGACGATATCCGGGACTGTATTAATACTTTATACCTGGTACTTGGCTGAACAACCAGCAAAGTACACAAAAAGAGAACCGCCCTGTCAGGAGCGGTTCTCGATATATAAGGGAGTATTTTACCAATAAACAGACTATCCAAACAATCCACCTTTTTTCAGTTCGCGCACACCTTCGCCAATTTTAAAACCATTGTGGTAGATTTCAATTTTGTAATTACCACGCTGGAATTCGCTGTTCTGCTTCCAGGCAAACTGTACATTCTTTTTCTTGCCTGCTTCGTACTCGATAGGAACTTTAGCAGTATACAGTTTGTCTCCTTCATCACGCGTAGTGAATGTACCGGAACCAAGTGATTCAACAGTAACAGGTTTACCGTCTGGTCCGGTAATGCAAACATAAATATCTGCAGAACCTGATTGAACAATACGGTTGTCAACATCAAAACCGATAACCAGTTTGTCTACGCGCTTCGCTGTAGTAGTTACTTTTTCACGACCATTTTTCTTCTCGTTGATCGGCGTGATGGTGATGTTGGATGCATTGAAGGTAGAAGCCACATCTACTTTCTTATCAGCTTCAGCTTTTGCAGCTGTAGTGGTTTGCAAATCGGCCGTAAGTTGCGTGGTCTTTCCTTTTTCGGCAGTAAGGTCAGTGTTCAACTGCGCGTTTTGTGCAGTCAGTTCACTTACTTTCTGTTCCAGGTTAGCTATTTTATCATTCAGCTGACCAATCAATTCTTTTGCACGTGCCAGTTCACCGGCAGTTGCATTTTTCTTGCTGAGGATAGCGCGTATTTCTGCTTTCTTCTTAGAGATATCGCTGGTGGCTTCGCTCAGTTTGCTTTGAAGCTGGTTATTGGCGCCGGTCACTGAATCAAGACGTGCCAGTGAAGCGTCGAAGCTACGCTGGATCTCACTCTTTTCATCTGTAACACGTGCAATCTGGCTGTCTTTAACCATGATGGTCTGCTCATTCTTATTATTGTTCCAGAGCAGGTATCCCCATGTACCCAGAAGTCCTACGGCCAGCAGACCGATAATCAAACCCCTGTAATCTTTCTTAGGTGCCTGCCCCTGGGGTGTAGCAGACGGATAATTGGTTGTACTCATATTGGTTTCGTTTTTCATGAATTAGTAAAAAGTTCGCTGAAAAAAGCTCTTTTTTTTGAGCCACCTACCCTTTGTCTAAAACCATGCCAGAAATGAACAGACCATGATAATCAACTGCTAAAGGAGAAGAAGCTGCAAAAAGTGTTCGGGCTGAAAGTCGCAACAGGTGCAGGTTTCCGCAGGAAGTTGCCCGGAGTACGGAGGCGTGCAATCAAACGCAGGACTCACCGGTTTGTTGTCTTTTTTAATTAACTAATATTGCAGCACAATGGCCATTGAAAATATATTGCAAGACTGGAAGAAAGGAAATGTAAAGCAGGTTTACTGGCTCGAAGGCGAAGAGAGTTACTACATCGACCAGGTGACGGACTATGCGGAACATCATCTGTTACCGGAGGCGGAAGCCAGTTTTAACCTCTCGGTTTTTTATGGAAGAGACGCCGCCTGGGCGGAGGTGCTGAATGCTTGTATGCGTTATCCGATGTTCGCCGAACGCCAGGTAGTCGTGCTGAAAGAGGCACAGCAAATGAAGGATATCGACAAACTGGAAAACTACCTGCTCAATCCGCTCGCATCAACGGTATTTGTTGTTGCCTATAAAGACAAGAAACTGGATGGCCGCGGCAGCCTCGCAAAAAAGCTCAAAGATCGCGGGCAATTGTTTTCAACAAAGAAGATTTACGACAACCAGTTGCCCGACTGGATCGCTGCATTGGCTGAAAGCAAGGGGTATGACATGTCTCAAAAGGCCGTCATGCTCATGGCCGATCATATCGGGAATGACTTGTCGAGGATCAGCAATGAAATTGAAAAACTAACTGTTAACCTTGCCGGGCGCAAAACCATTTCGGAAGACGATATCGAACGCTATGTTGGTGTGAGCAAGGAGTTCAACGTATTCGAGCTGCAGGAAGCGCTGGCAAAGAAAGACCTGGCAAGGGCAATTCGTATCATCGCCTATTTTGAAAGCAATCCGAAAGCCTACCCTATACAACTCATATTACCAGCGCTGTATAATTATTTCGCAAAAGTGTTTGGTGTATTTGGTTTGCCGGACAAATCGGAGAACGCACTCAAACCCCATTTCTACAACAATATCATCGCTGCGAGGCAAGCCGCCAATACCATGAAGAATTATGGGTACGAGGGGGTGGAAAGAGTGATATTGCTTTTGCACCACTACAACCTGAAAAGCGTAGGGGTAGATGATGCCGGGAGCTCAGATGCTGCATTACTGAAAGAGCTGGCGGTTAAAATGATTGCCTGAACTAGCCGGCTGCAAGCGCCTGCAAAGCCTGCAGCCGGTCGGTTGCCAGTTGCGCTTTCAATGCTTCAAGTCCGTCGAATTTTTGTTCTCCGCGCAGGTAGCGGTGACAATATACCTGGAGTTGCCGGTCATAGATATCGCGATCGAAATCAAAAATATTCACCTCAATGGTCCGCCGTTTTCCGTCGACCGTTGGACGCATCCCGATATTCATCATTCCACCAAACAATTCTTTTGTACCGCCGGTCACCAGGCAGAGCTTCACTGCGTATACCCCGTCTGCGGGCACCAGTTTATCTGCATGCTGCAGTTGCAGGTTAGCCGTGGGATAACCAATCGTTCGCCCGAGCCGGTTGCCCGTCACAACTGTTCCGCTGAAAAAGTAATCGTAGCCCAGGAGTTTGGCAGCTTCTTCCGGCTGGCCATCCAGCAGGGCCTGGCGTATACGTGTGGAGCTGATAGCAGCTTCATCCACCAGGCGAACCGGAATCTCTACAAGCCGAAAGGAATGAAGAGCTGCGTACTTTTCCAGGAGGTGAAAGTCGCCACTGCGTCCCTGCCCAAAGCGGTGATCATAACCAATGATAACCGTATGAGGATGGAATCGGCCAATAAGAAAATCCTCCACATACGCGGTAGCTGGCTGCTCTGCAAATGCCGTGTTGAAAGGAACCACTACGA
>JAGWTK010000203.1 GCA_028876035.1 Bacteroidota bacterium | reverse complement strand
TGTAACCAGTCGGCCAACCAGTTTACCCTGTCCGGATTGAGCATCTATCCTGCCTTCGCCGCTGATAAAAAGACCAGCGCTCCTCAAGTGCTGTGATAATTTAGCCACCCTTGCGATGATTACAGCGCCAGGTTCAATGCGGGTAGCAAAGCAAGCTAGTAATGGCAATGCAACCCCACCGGCTGCGCCTGCTCCTTTTATATCTCGGTTGTCTTTTCCGGTTAGATCACGAAAGCAGTCCGCCAGGTTGGACAAACCCTTGTCGAGTTCTTGTACCATGGCCTTGCTGGCACCTTTTTGCGGGCCATACACAGCTGATGCGCCGTTCTTACCGCAAAGCCGGTTGTCAACATCGGCTGCAATAACAAATTTCAGTTTTGGCAATCTGGAAGGAGGAACGATGGTATGCACTGCGGAGAGCGCAGCGCCGCCCGGCTTCAGCAGGTGGCCCTCTTCGTCGTAAAACTTAAAACCCAATGCAGTGGCCAGTCCCATCCCACCATCATTGGTGGCGGATCCCCCAACTCCCAGGATGATAGTGCGTGCACCTTTATTGATGGCATGGCGCAACAGCAACCCGGTACCCAGGGAAGAAGTTTTCATCGGATTTCTTTCCGATGTATTTAACAAAGCCAGTCCGCTCGCTGCCGCCATTTCAATGATTGCAGTTTGCTTACTGCTATCCCATTCATAGGCAGCCTTAATACTTCTGCCCAATGGATCCTTCGTTCGCAGCTTTACTGTACGCGTATGCAGGTAATGCCTGATGGCAAGTGCAAAGCCATCACCTCCGTCGGCCATTGGCAATTCGACAACACGTGCTTTGGGCATAACCGCAAGAACGGCTTTCGCCACCGTGGCATTTACTTCCGCGCTGGTGATACTTCCCTTAAATTTATCGGATGCAACAAGAATCTTCACCAATGGAAAGTAGGAAATAAGTTGTTCCCGGAATAATATCCCTGGAAAGAAAACGGAGAATCGACTGCCGCGCTGCGGTACAGCGCTTGCCATTGTTATCCACAGCACTGAACGGACCATCTGGATAGCCACCGGACCGTACCAGTGTTTGCCAAAAAATCATCTACTTTCGCAGTTGTACCTGCCAGCGTGTGAATGACCTATTATTTGCCTTTGCACCTGGCAGTCGTCACAGGCTACTTTAATAAAAGTACAATGAAAGATATACTGTTTGACTTTATCGCAAAATACATTACACTTACGGAGGAGGAGAAAGAGGCCATCCTCGCGCTTGACTTGTTCCGGTCTGTAAAGAAAGGAACGATCTTACTAAAAGAAGGACAATATTCGAAAGAGAGCTTTTTCGTTTTAAAAGGGTGCCTGCGCGTTTATTACCTGATTGACGGAGAAGAAAAAACCACCGCCTTTTATACCGAAATGGATGCGTTAACACCACATTGTGTTATCCAGGATGCAGCATCTGAATATTTCGTCAGTTGTGTTGAAGACAGCATTATTACGGTGTCAAATACCGACATGGAGGCTGAAATCAACACAAAATTTCCAAAGTTTGAACTGATGTGCAGGAAACTGTCGGAACAATTGCTCGCCAGGCACCAGATAGATTTTGACGAATTTAAGACCAGCTCACCTGAACAGCGCTACCAGAACCTGCTTATCAAACGGCCCGACCTCATACAGCGTGTTCCCCAGCACCAGTTGGCGAGCTACCTGGGTATACAGCCCCAATCGCTCAGCCGCCTGAGGGCAAGAATGCTGGAAAAAAAGAGCTAAGCTCATTTCTTAACCTAAGTGAACGTATCATAGCACCGCTTCGATCCACTTTTGCATTATCAATAAACAAAAACAGATATGCAGAAGAGATTTTTATGGATCGGACTTGCACTGGCATTCGCTGTTAATACACCAGTAGCCGCACAAGACAGGAAAAACGACAGCACATTTAAGAGATGGTTTATCGGCAGCACATTCCTGCTTCTTGGAAATTTTGATAAGGTCAATCCACCTGAGTTTGTACAAATAAATGCCGGCTACCGGATTACGCCTAAGGACGTCGTTTCTTTTGAATTCAAAAGATCTATTTATTCCTGGCCCCTGGGCATTCCATGGGGACCATCCTTCGATGCTAAAGGGGAAAACTATCCCGGACACGCCCGCATCCTCGCGCCAACCCTGGCCTACCAGCGATTCTGGTGGAAGGGCATCTACACCGCCGTACATGCATTAAACGCCTTTGAGAAATACAAGGATGCAGCAAACAAAAAAATCGGAAACGGTTACACCTTGTATCTTACTTACCGGCTGGGTTACCAAATTAAATTTTTCAAAAACCGCTTCTTTTTTGAACCATCCATTGGCTTCACGCACTGGCCAGTCAGAAACAATGTACCGGAAACTTTTAAAGTGGTAGAAAGGAAATGGCCCCGCTATTTCGCCTGTGAACCCGGGCTGCATTTTGGATTTAATTTTTAACTCGAAGACTATGATGTCGAAAAAAAAGAAAAAATACGAATTGGAAGACACCAGGGTTAGCCTGAAAACAAAGGTTGCCGCACTCTGGGCCAGCCTGATGTTTCTCTACCTGTATGTTGATTATTTCCACCTCTACATGCCCGGGAAGATTGATAATATTCTCAATGGATTCGTATTCAAATTTGATATTACACAGGCGTTTCTTTTAACAGCGCTCGCCTCAATGACGATCCCAGCGATCATGATCTTCCTGTCCGTTGCGCTGCCTGCAAGAACCAACCGGTTGCTGAATATAACCATCGCGACCATCTATATTCCTTATACGTTGTTTAACCTCGCGGGGGAAATACCCTGGTTACATATGGTTTTCGCAGCTGTTGCGGAAGTGGCGCTTCTTTGTATCATCATCGCCTATGCGTGGAAATGGCCCGTGCTCCAAAACCAACAACCAGCCACGATAGTTACCTGAAAGACCCATTGGTGAAGGGTCGGCCCTCCGGCCAGTGGTCCGGAGGGCCCCCTCACTCCTACTTTCTTAACTTAAGTTAATGGCTACCCCATGCAGGCACTTCAACTTTGCCGGCGCAATACGGCTCATGGGCGAAAGCTGGTAATGTAACCATACGCAAATACGACAACGCATTCCGTTGAATCCAACTCAAGCGCCTATGATCGATCTGCGTCCTTCATTGTTACACGCACATAAAAATTTTATTCACAAAGTGTAGATAGTATGAAATTTACTACAAAATTCAGGGGATTCTTATTGCTTTCAATGTTCAGTGTCGGCAAGTATGCAATTGCCCAAAAAAACTACAGCATCAGCGGCAGCATTAAAAGTAAAACGACCGGCGAATATATTATTGGCGCAAGCATTAGAGTACTGAGCACTCCCTATGGTACCAGCACAAATGAATACGGCTTTTACAGCATCTCACTGCCACCCGCCAATTACCAGATAGTGTACAGCGCCATTGGCAAAACCCCGGACACTTTTTCTATTGATCTGGTACGGAATATTGAAAAAAATATTCGTCTTTCAGAGGCGGGTTACGAACTTTCAAATGTTATCATAACCGGGAGCAAGTCCACCGGGCGATCTGTCACCGGCTCGCAAATGGGTATCGAAAAATTATCAGTACAGGAGGCGAAAAACATTCCCGTCATCTTCGGTGAAAAAGACCTCCTGAAAACGATCCAGTTACTGCCAGGTATAAAAACAGCCGGCGACGGAAACAGCGGTCTGTTTGTAAGAGGAGGAAGCACTGATCAAAATCAAATCATCCTCGACGAAGCCAATATTTACAATGCAGCGCACCTGTTCGGCTTTTTTTCCACTTTTAACAGCGATGCCATCAAGGACATAGCCGTTTACAAAGGGGGCATGCCGGCGCAATATGGCGGCAGGCTAAGCAGTGTAGTGGATGTAAGAATGAATGAAGGAAACAATCAGAAAACGAGTGTAAGCGGCAGCCTGGGACTTATCAGCGCAAAACTGAATGTTGAAGGACCCATACAAAAGAACAAATCATCGTTCCTGGTAACCGGAAGAAGAACCTATGCCGATATGTTGCTGAGGCTTGAGGACAAATACAAAGACAACCAATTGTATTTTTATGACCTGAACGCCAAGCTTAACTACGAACTTGGAAGAAAGGATAAACTTTTTGTCAGCGCCTATTTTGGGAGAGACGTTTTAGACTACAACAAACAGTTTGGTCTCCTCTGGGGCAATGGCACGGGAACTATGAGGTGGAATCATATCTATAGCAGCCGCCTCTTCTCCAACACTTCTTTCGTTTTCAGCAATTACAACTATGAATTTAAGGTAAGGAATGGCACGAACGATATCAGGATATTTTCGCAGATCAGGGACTGGAACCTGAAACAGGATTATCAGTACAGCATCAACAACAATAGTACCGTTCGTTTTGGATGGTCAGGCATCTACCATATCATCCGGCCCGGGGAAATTACAGGGAGTGCAACTTCCAGTATCAACGACAAGATCCAGGACAAACGATATTCCTGCGAAAATGCCCTTTATGCGAGCAACACTTTCAAGACTGGCAGGAACATTACCATAACAATTGGTGCGAGACTGAGTGCCTTTACCGTGTTGGGCGGCGGCAACTTCTATCAAATAGATGCAAAAGGCAATATCACAGACACCATCAGATATACAAAAGGCGAAGAGGTAAAAACATATTACAACCTTGAGCCAAGGGTTTCGGCAGGCTATTTATTGAACACGAATTCATCCTTCAAAGCAGCGTATACCCGCAACGCACAGTACATGCACCAGATAACCAATACCAATGGCTCGAGCCCCCTTGACAAATGGGTAAGCACCAGTAATATCATCAAACCAAAAATAAGCAACCAGTTCAGCCTGGGATATTACGCAAACATTATCCGAAACAGGTATGAATTTACGGCTGAGGTTTACTACAAAACACTGGAAAATGTGGTAGACTACAGAAACGGGGCCGACTTGTTTCTAAACGAAACCATAGAAACACAACTACTGTTTGGCAATGGCCGGGCATATGGTCTCGAACTGATGCTAAGGAAAAAAACCGGCAGACTCACCGGTTGGGTCAGCTACACATTAAGCAAGTCGGAACAAAAAATCAATGGAATTAATAACGGGAAATGGTACAATGCAACCCAGGACAGAACACACGACATCTCGATTGTTGGAATATACGCATTGAGCAAACGATGGACCCTCAGCGGAAACTTTGTATTCTATACCGGAAGTGCGGTAACATTTCCAGCCGGCAAGTACCAGGTGAATGGGCAAACGGCGTATTACTACAACAGCCGGAATGCCGACAGAATGCCTGCTTATCATCGCCTGGACTTTGGTGCAACGCTCCAATTGAAGAAGACCAGGAGGTGGACCAAAGAGCTGGCCTTTAGTTTATACAACGTGTACGGAAGAGAAAATGCATTTGCCATCAATTTCCGGGACCGGAAAGACAACCCCAATCTTACAGAAATAGTGCAGACAAGCCTGTTCCGGTGGGTGCCCTCGATATCTTACAACTTTAAATTTTAAGCAGACGAAATGAAAGCAATAAAAAAAACAAGAATGGCGATAGGTTCGCTTTTAATTGTGGTATTGGCAGCAAGTTGTGAAAAGGTAATCAACCTTAATTTGAATACCACCACCCCAGTGATAATCGTAGATGGACAGGTAACCAATAATTCAGCCCTGGGCAGCACAGTAAAACTTTCCTATTCTACGAACGTAAGTGCCAACAACAATATCGTACCACTTGCCGGAGCCACGGTTACGATCCAGGAAGACAGTGGAACGGTCTATTCATTGTCAGAAATATCAAATGGTGTTTACCATAACGCCGGCTTAACAGGCATTACCGGGAAAACTTACCATCTAAAAGTATCTGCAAACGGGGCGACACTAACATCAAGCTCGGCAATGCCGGCGATGATTAATTTTGATTCCCTGGTTGTAGAAGACTTTCCAAATTTTGGCAAAACCGTAAAAGTTGCAACCCCTTTTTACAAAGATCCGGCAGGACGGGGTAACAATTATCTTTTTTCGATCAGTAAGAATGGGCGGTTAATAAAAGACGTTTTTGCCTTTGACGATCTGTTTATTGATGGTAAAAAAGCTTCCTTTCCGTTGATCTATTCTAGGGAAAAAGATGAATTCAAAAAAGGTGATACCATTGAAGTTGTTATGAATTGTATAGACAATAACAACTACAAGTACTGGTTCAGCTTTTCTCAATCTTCTACCGGAACACCACAGGCAGTTCCTGATAATCCTATAAGTAATATTAATGGTAACGCAATTGGCGTATTTGGTGCCGTTACTTATCAGAAAAGGAAAGTAATTGTACCTTAAAAGATCAAAACACGAATAAATTGATGGTGTTTTCGGAAGATGCGTAGCCAGGAATGATGGAACCAGTGCATCAAAACGGTTTGGCAATACCGGCAACGCACACACTGTAATTGATGTAACTCCGCAGCGGCCCGAACGCTGGACCCTCCCGACTAACAGTCGGGATGCGCTACCAACTGAGCTACCAAACCATTTGTTTCGGCAATAACAACAAAACAAAAAAAATACCGCCATATGTTAGGGCGGGATATAATATCGCGTGACTCCGCAGAGGCTCGAACGCTGGACCCTCCCGACTAACAGTCGGGATGCGCTACCAACTGAGTTACCAAACCATCTGTTTCGGCAATAACAACAAAGCAAAAAAAAAATCCCGCCATTTCTAACGGCGGGATACAATATTGCGTGACTCCGCAGAGGCTCGAACTCTGGACCCGCTGATTAAGAGTCAGCTGCTCTACCAACTGAGCTACGAAGTCGGGGTCGCAAAGGTAATCCGTTAGAAGAAAAGAAAACAATACAATCAAAACAAGATTAGGGAACACTGGCACACGCGCACACTTTGTGCCAGCCAAAAAAAAGAGGCTGTCTCAAAAGGGCAGCCTCTTTTTATTGTGATATCCCCAAATGCGGATAAAAAGTGGGGGTTAGAGGAGAAGCGTTGTTTGAGT
>JAGWTK010000202.1 GCA_028876035.1 Bacteroidota bacterium | reverse complement strand
CATCAGCCACCACATACGTATCAGAATAGCAACCCATCGCATCTGTCTTTACCGTCCTGAAAACTGGATTGCCATCAGGGTCATCATAACGAATGATGATGTCTTCATTGGGTCTTACCGGATTGGTGCATCCGGTAGTGGTAAGCGTATAACATTTTGCGCTGCTATAGCCACTGCTGAGTGCTTTATTGTTGGTTCGTCCGCAGGGTGCACTCGTGGTATTGGCCGTAAGCGTGGTGCGGCTTCGCAGATCAATCTGCAGGGTGGAACCGCCGAGGGGTATCAGGGTATTCCCTTTTGGCATCCAGCTGGTCACATAAATCAGCCGATCCGTACATACAGCCGCTGTATCGGGTGGCTGTATCGTTAATGTACCTTCAAAACGCTCATGGGCGGTAAACAGCCTTTTCGATTCGGAGAAATGAGCGGTCCATCCACGCGGCAGGTTTTCCGCCCTGAAATAGATCAGCTGGTAATAGTCATAGGGATTGGTAGCACTGAAATGGAAGGTCACCGGTTCGTACGGACTTGCCGTCCTGCTTTCGCGTACATCTACATTCTTCTGCGCCGTATTGTTAAATGTGTTCACATCATTGAATACATTTTCAATGGTCACCTTGATACAATTGTGCGGTTCTGCTCCTGCAACCGGCGTCCACTCTACAAAGTCCACCTGGTCGGCTCCGGGCGCAATGCTCGCATAAAATTTTTGCGCCACAAACCGGTTGAAATCATCCACTCCGCCCACGGTATGCCAGGGTTCCGATAACCGTACGGATACGGTTACATCAAAAGCAGTTCCGGGACCTGGGTTGTGGATCTTAAAATAGATCCGGTTAGCCGCTGCTGCCACCGGTTGCTCGCCATGATCGGCCGGCGTTGCATCATAGCCGTTATCCGGCGCATCTACCCAAATATCCGGACTTGTCCAGTAGGGTGTACCCGCTACAATATTCATATCATTTTGTGTTTGGATGGGCGTGTATTCAACCCGTACCCTTGCATCTTCGGTACCGGTTGTTGCTACGCGGCTAACGCGCAAACCATAACTACCGAATAGATCATGCACTTGTCCTACCGCATCCAGTTGCGCATCATCCAGTGTGGCGGTGCCGGTTGTACGATCAATAATTCTGGCTGGCCCTTCTCCCTGCCGGATGTCTTCATTCACGTAATACAGCAATACGCCCGAACCTGGCAGGCCTGCATCTTTGGTACCAGCTGCATTTGATCTTGCTTCAATAAAAAGGAAAACCCTTTCGTTGGCCATGGTGGTTACATTGGGTGTTAGCCCAATGGCAATTGCCCTGCGGTTGCTGGTATTGGTTGATGAAAGGAAATTGAGTGCAATATTTTGATCAAAGCTGGCACCCGGCGCAGGCCGCGGGATCCATAAAATACTATTCGGATCATGCGTGCTTAACCAAAGCGCTTTTTCTTTCGACCAGGCCATGGGCTGTACCTGGTTCAGGTTGGACATGATATCCCAATTGTCGACATGCGGCTGCGCGAATGTTACACCCGGATGTGCATACAGGTCCATCAGTCCTAACTGGTGGCACACCGCATGTGATAACCGTTGTTCCGGATCATTGAATACAGAACTGATCGACACCGAAAGCCTGCTGGTGAGTCCGTCCGGCAAATCATAGGGCCATCCACCGGTGGTGGCCCAGTCGCCGGTAAAATTGCGGTCATTGATCAATATTACAATACGGTTGATATCGTCTGTTGTGCTGGCAGTGCCCTGTGTGAACACGTTTGGATTCGCGGCCACCAGGCTGGCGACAATATCCTGCGTCATTTCAATCAGCGGATTGTGGTTCGTACTTAAATAGGTGCCGAGTGGTGTAGTCAGCGTTACATTGGCAAAACTCGGATTGATGCTGGTTACACCGTAACTGGCTTCCGTGATATAGGCATTGACGCCATTCATCAGGTTGGTGGCATTGGGTAATGAAGGTGCACCGGCCGGATTGGTGCCAGGCAGTTCGGTAAGTACCACCAGTGTATTTTGAACGCCGGTTGGCACGGGCGGATCCTGTGTATCTGCGGTTGCCACCAATGCATATCCCTGTGAAGGATTGCCCTGGTTCACCGCTGTACCAATTACCTGGATTCTCCATTGACCTGCCTGCGGGTTATTGACCAGTACCATCTCAACATTGTTTACGGCATCTGTTACCGCATCACCTGCGACAGATTGAGACGCACTAAAATTATTTCCCCTGAACACGGTAGTGCCATCGGGTGCAATCACCCGTAAATCGAGATCATTGGTAACCGGATTGCCAAAATTGGCATTGGCAGCGGGCGGCTGTTGCCAAACCAGGGTAATTTTAAGTGGCTGTGCATTGGAAGCAACATTCAAGGCGTAGCTATCCTGTTCTCCGGTATTCAGGCCACTTGCATGGCGGATATCCCACACCGTTAGATTGCGCGCATCGCCGTTAAAATAGAGTGCATCGTCCAGCACCAGTTCGCCCCAGCCTTCGAGGTTCGTAGGATATCCATTAACCGGCCCTGCAGCGCCAAACGCATCGGTCCCTGTCATATTCCGGGTACTGTTCAATAAGGTTGCTTTTAACAACGCGCCACTCGGCACAAATGCGTTTTCGGGTCTTTTGGTGCCGGAGGGATACCAGCCTTCTGTATAATATTGTCTGACCAATACGCCTGCGGCAGCGATGGCGGGCGTTGCCATACTACTTCCGCTGCAGGCAAGGGTAGAACAATTGGTACCGGCTTGTGAAGACAGTGTATTGGAACCCGGTGCATATATTTCAGGTTTGCGGCGGTTGTCGAAGGTGGGACCTACACCGCCCGTTGCTACATTGTTGGTATTGGCAGCACTGGAAGCTGCCACGCACAGTCCGTTGTTGGAACTAAAGGGCGGTCGGATGGGACTGGGTGCATCGTTGGTGCCATCACCATCGCTGTCGATATTATTTCCGGAAGAAACGACCACTAACTGGTCTTCATTGTTCCAGGTGAAATTATCGAGATCCTGGCTCAGCACGGTGTAACTGTTCACGACAGCACTGTTTTTATCGCTCCAGCTGTTGGAATGAACGAAAGCGCCGTCATCCCGCGCGCCGGACAGGTAATTCAAAAAACTTTGCGTGCCTCCGCTGTTTGAAAAAGCAATGTCATTGACATCGCCATAGGTAAGGCGGGCGTTAAAGGCAATGCCGTTATCTGCATTGCTGCTGTTGAATCCGGCAACCGTGCCTCCGGTATGGGTACCATGACCATTTCTGCAGGTAGCAGCGGCTGAGAATGGTGATGCGGTGACTTGCCGAAAGCCCACGACTTTGCGGTGGGTAGGCCCGGGGTTGGCCACCAGCGGGTCGTTGAAAAAACAATGGTTCATGTCGAGTGGCAGATCAATTAAGCCTACTATCTGGCCCTCGCCCCTGATGCCCTTGTTGTAGAGCGGTGTTTGCGCAGTATTATTCGATTGAACCAACCCGGATTCATTTCCATTGTCGATAGTAATATCACCCTCTTCTTCTATCCATTTTACTTCGGGCAATAAAGCCAGCCGGTTTACGTCTGCCTGGTTATTGACCCTCACCCGCACCCGGTTACCGGTATTGTATTTTGACAAATTGAACGCTTGCAGTACGGGGAAACGCTGCGATTTTAGTTTGGAAAGAAAAGCGTCCAGGTTAACCCGCTTGTTGAGAATAAGATTCAGGATTAACCCGGCAACGGCCTTCCTGCCGGCCGATTCAAATTTTCCTTTGCCGATGCCGGGGGAAATTTTATAGGCTGGTTCATAATTGCCGGTCCAGCGGAAATAGGGTAGGGTACTGATTTCTTTCAGTTGCGTTTTGCCTACCCATTCGTGGTAGGTAAAGTTGGGGATGTATTCGTTCAGTGCCAGGCCGAATTGCGTTTTGAGTGTACGCATTTGTTCCCTGGTGAGTGAATTTTTGAACTGGATGATTTGATAGATGCTGTCGCTCTTCGCATTGAATGTTCGTAGCGCAGAGTCCTGTCTTGGCGGATTCTTCAACGGGTCGAAGCTGATATGGTTAATATGAATGTCATAGCTCCGGGCGGTCTCCCGTTGACACAAAGAAGGTAATCCTGCGAGTAAGAGCAGAACGAGAAGAGCATACTTTGCGGATGTAGTGAGTGTGGCTACCAGCGGGTAACCACCCGGCATTTTAGGGCGGCTCATGGTATGGTTTTAAACAGTGTTTAAAAATGTTGCTTTTGTCGGGCTACTTCAGGCGTTCACTTTGGCAGTGCTTAACCGGTGAGAAGGAATTCGTGTACGGGATCGGGAATACTTAGCGAAGGTTGTTTTCGGTAAGGATAAAAGTAGAACAGATAGAATCAGGAGAAAATACCATTTTAGTAGTACTGCTGCGATGTTATTTGTGGATTGCAGTAGGTATATAGATCAATGTTTACCGCAGTTACACGAAGCTTCTTCCGAAAAATTGAAAACGCAAAGCCAGTTTCTGAGATTACGTAGTTCTACTGTTTCCAGGTAGATATTTGCGATGTATATTCATTTATTCCTTTCTAATTCGGCATAAGTCTCGTTAGCCTGGCCCCAGGCTTTCCAAGTCTCCATTTGTAGCTCCGCATCTCCCTTGTACACCTGCCACTGTGAAGCGATAACATTCATTAACGCACAAAAACTCATGCAACATGAAACGCACGTTATCATCAGTAAGCAGACAATTGTATTGTATCCTTTGTCTGTTCAGTTTGGCCGACCTTTGCCAGTGTAAGCAACCCACTGAGAAAAAAGAGGATTACGCCAATGTAAAAGTCAATCCGGCCTTTATTGCCAATCCTCCGGTTGCAACAAAAGTGAATGTCACTGAAATTGCCAATACAGAAAATGGCGGAAACCTGCTTATTGAGGCGACGATGCCCAAAGAGAGGATCAAAGAAAATGTATTGGCGGTATTGGTTGATGACAGTGCAAAAGTTGTTTTGCACGACGATGGGAAAAATGGCGATAAAACGGCGAACGATGGTGTTTTTAGTACGGTGATGAATACCAGTACCGACAGTCTGCGCGAATTCGTCGCTTCACAGGCCATTGTTTCCAGGAAATTGCTGGAAGAACAAAAGGGTCGTGTTTTCAAGTTCCAGGGCAGACTGGAGTTGCCAGCCGATCCCGAAACCATGAAGTCACTGCAATCGCTTGCCAGGTTGACGGATAAAGCTAATATCAATCTAAAAGAACGCGTGAGTTTTATCAATGCTGCAACGCTTCACCTGTTCTTACCGGTGCCAGCAGCTTTTAAGCAAAGATCGCTCACAGTTACTGATCTCAGTGTGGTAAACGATCCAACCCGAACGTTTAATCCTTGCACCAATACGGGTAATCCATCGGGCGCATGGACTTTTGGAACACTGATGACAGATATGGCCGCTACTTCGGGCATCGCTCCGGTAGATTTTGTAAAGAAATGGCTTGAAACCTGGCTGGTTTCCCAAACTGTCAACAGCGATGTTATAGCGGCAAGGGCCAATATGAATAACATCTTTTCTACATGGCAAACACTGTCCGGCGGACCGGGCGCACAGTTGGATATCAAGAAAGCGCCATTCAAATTGGTGGCGATCGTGAATCGTTTTGATTTGAGAACCGGCGGTGGAGCCTATGGTGGTGGTACCGCAGGGGAAGGCCGATTTGTTTTTGCAGCAACAGGTGCGAATTGCGGTGCATTGTTACCTGGCTTCCTGGTAATATTTGAGTACGGCGTGAATAAGCGTAGTTGTGCAGACATTCATGCTTATGCAAAAGAATGGGTGGATTTAGCATCGCTGCCTTTTCCAAGTGCCAGTTACAATGATGCCCTTCAGCATATCACTGATCAGTTTGCAAAGGCAGGAACCGATCCTTCAAAACCCAACGGCAGTTCACTGAACCAGCTTCGAACAAACGAGGTATCGCTCAGCAGTCCCTGGGAATTGCGGGAATTCAATATTGACCCCGCATCGCATATATTGGTGAATGTGAGTACAAAGCGAGAGCCACAGATGACATTCAATGGAGCGCTGCCAGTATCCCTGGGTATACCAACGCCGGCAAATGTTATTGAGCTTGGTAAATTTGTCAATGACCCGGCCAATATGCGGGATATCATCAACGATAAAAAAGATCTGCCTGCAAGCATTGCGACTTCCATTCCTTTTATTGCAGGTAAAGCCCATGATCCTGATCCCTTTGGGCCGGGGAACGTGGCATCCTTTCACTGGGATGCAGTCAGTACGCCGGGCACAGGTCATATCGATAATGATACAGCGCGTTTTCACATTTCGCTGAATACTTGCAGTGGTTGTCATGGTGGAGAAACACAAACGGTTTTCAAGCAGATAGATCCCGCCACCTCACCTGCTACACTCAGCCGTTTCCTCACAGGCGATCCCGCATTTAGCGGTAATCCGTTTCTTGTCAGTGACAGGGCAAACCGACCTGCAGGTTCTCCCATTCAATGGCCTTTTAATGATTTGGAAAACCGCGGCCGGCTGCTGATTGATTTTAATGCAACATCCTGTCTGCCGCGCCTGCGCTTCCCATTATTGGTGAACCAACGCGTACCCGTGGGCGTGCCTGTGGAATTGATTAAGCGGTTAACGTTTAATCCGATTACTATGACGGACTAGTTTGTACGACAAGAAATAAATGAGAAGACGGGTTGAATGCCTGTCTTCTTATTTGATTTGTTTCGAATAATGATCTAATTCAGCAATATCAAATGCAGAAAGGCTGAGTGTTTCTGTGATGCGGGATTTCTACATGCTGAATTAAAGAATAATACATGCTTCTGGCTTGCAGCTCAAATACCACGTTTGTAGTATTGTTTTTTACAAATCGATTTTTTTTCAACGCGCCGGAATTTCTAAACAATAAAAGCTTTACATTTAATCAGCGAACAACTTAAACGCCCTTCTCCGCACTCTCCCCCAATCCCTATCTGGTCTTCTCTGGTTAGTATGCAAGGTTTGTCTCTTTTTTGTGGCTCATCTATTAACAGCAATGGAT
>JAGWTK010000201.1 GCA_028876035.1 Bacteroidota bacterium | reverse complement strand
GATTTTATCTTCTCCTGCCAGTTCCATCAAGTCACGCCGAATGGTATCTTCCGATACCTGGATCTGCTCGCTGAGCGCAGAAGACAAAACCTTATTGTGCAGGTTTATCTGGTGCAGAATGTAATTGTGTCTTTCCTCTTTAAGCATGTCGTGTGGTTATTCCAAAAATAGGACAAACACGCATAAAAACAAATAATTTGCAGGTTTTTGCCGGAATTGAGCCTATTCTTGAAAAGAATACCGCGAAAAAACATGACCAGGAAAGGAACTCGGCAGATTTGCACATAGCGGTAAGCAGGTCGGGAAACTACAGCGCAAACAGGTCTAGTTGCTGGCACCCGGGCGCAGCTTGCATTGACCGTAAGTTATTTCGCTGGCTGGTACGCACGCCAATCGTGTATAGCGCGGTTGCCCGATCACGCGGCGCATGCACTACCTGCACAGTCCCCGCAAAAGGCGCAAAGGTTCTCAGTACAAGATCAGGATCATTGTTTTCACGGGAGAGATGTGATAGGAACAGGTGCGTTAATTGCCTTGAACGATGCCTCGTAAACAATTCCAGCGCCTGCGTATTTGAAAGATGCCCGTGGCTGCTCCGGATACGCTTTTGTAATACCAGTGGATACCGGCTTTCTGCCAGCATGGTATCGTCATAATTGGTTTCAAGAAATACAGCATGGCATTGCCTGAAATAATGCACAACGTTTTTGCAGGGGGCGCCGATATCGGTGAATACACCGATATGAATTCCGCCGCAACTAATCACAAAACTATGCGGGTCGATGGCATCGTGCTGCTTGGGGAAAGCGGTTACCTGCAGCGAACCCATTGTTACTGTCTCAAATCCTGCGAATCCCTTTACCAGTTCCCCGCTGATCGTGAAACCCGTTGCGCTGAATGTTTGCTGTGTTATGTATACAGGTATCTTGTTCTTTTTACAGAACCCTGGCAGGCCACTAATATGATCAGTATGCTCATGTGAAATAAAGACAGCCCGGAGCTTTTGTGGATCAAGCCCGAGCTGTCGCATTCTGTTTTCTGTTTCGCGCCAGCTTATGCCGATGTCCACCAGCACAGCATCTTCGTTGTTGCCGATATAATAGCAATTGCCGTTACTTCCCGAATTGAGCGATGCCACCTGCACATGCATGCATCCAAATTACGGATTTATCCTTTTTTCTGGCGCCGGAAATCGCTGTAACAATTTTTATACGTGTACCGACTGTGCCACGGCTTCCTCGCAGGCGTTCGCGCACGCAAAGCAAGCTTCTGCGCAGAGACGACAGTGCTCCATCTTGCGGTGCTGTTCGCACTCCGTTGCACAAGTATTGCAAATCACCGAACAGTGGTGTAACAACTGCGTGCTGAAAGCCGATCCCCTTCCTACATACTCCGCCACCAGGTCACAGATGGCAGCGCAGTCAAGATCCAGCCGGATACATTCGCGCATTGGATTGATATCATTCTCCTGCAGGCAACCACCGATACAACGGTTGCAGGCTTCTGCACAACGACGCAGCGTTTGTACGAGCTCCATGTGTTCATTGTTCATAAAAAATCATTTTATAGTGAATAATAGTAAGCTATGGCTGTACGCCACCGGTACGCTGGTTGCGGGCAATCGAAAACGGTAACATAAGGGAGATAAAAAAAGAGGCGGCAGCATTGCCCAGGACCGTATTGGCAAATAGCAAGAAAGCAAAGCCATGATGGGTGCCTCCCAGCTGCGCAGGCGCTTTTTGCAGATCAGGACCCGCAGGGCTGAATACAGCTGGCTGAAGCACCAGTAGCAGCAGCAAGCATACAACAAGGGAAACAACAATACCTGCTATCGCAGCGAGATGACCGGACCGTATGAGTACGATCACGGAAGGTTTGGAATCTGCAGTTTTGTACAGCCAGCCCATGTATACCGCAACCACCGTAGCAAATACGGCGTTGCCAACATAAAGAATCCAGCTCTGTGAAAACGATAGCCGGACAATATAAAACAAAGCCGAAATACCGAATGCTGCAGCTGCAATCAAAGCAACAACCGGCAGCCGGCGTGGCACAATCGATGGTTTCATCCCTTGCTGGGCACAAATCGTATACCAGCGGATATGTGGTCATTCCTTACCACACTGCAGCGTTACACAGAAAATTGTCAATTCCGTTGGTTGAGTTCGCGGATGAGTTTGGTTTCTGTACTGTCATAAGCCGAACCGTCGGGCCGAAAAATATCATGAAACCAAACCCGTGGTTCGCTTCCATCGGGAATGGGTGTGTCCCATGCGTAAATGGTATTGCTCTTTCCTTTGATTAATCCCCAGTTAATCGCCCCCACCTTTTCTTTTTTGAGCATCGGTAAAATGGTGGCGAAGGTGCTGTTGCGTGTCCTTGCCATGTATTCGGAACAAATCAGTGGCCGGCCATTTGCTTTCAATAGTTGTACGACCCGCTCGTGCCAGGGCAATTCTTCATAATCATGGTAGGTAATAATATCAGAATTGTTCAGCTGGTAAGCGTTCAGTTTTTCAAAACGCCAGTCCCACAAACCAGCACTGACGGGCTGCGTGGGGTTCACCGCTCTCGCCCAGGAAAAAATGGCTTTTAACAGGGGCAGACTCTCCTCTCCTTTGCCGCTATTGCCGGGTTCATTGTAAAGATCCCACATCAGGATTCGTTTGTCCTGGGCAAAATATTTGAGTATATCTTTTACATATTTCTCCAGTGCAGGAAAATTGGCCGGATCTGCTGAGGCGGGCTGGCCCGGATCCTGTACCCATCCGGAATTGTGCACACCTGGTTTCGGTGCCGGCTGCAATCCGGCCTTCGGCACTTTATTCCAGCAATCATCAAAAAAAACAAACATGGGCTCTATGCCATGCCTTGCTGCAATCGAGAGAAATTGATCCACCCGCTTCTTAAACCCAGCCGGGTCCTGCTTCCATGCAACAGAATGCAGGAAGACCCGCATCGTGTTGAAGCCGATGCCCGCTGCATATCCCAGTTCGCGGTTGATCATCGCCGTATCAAAGGTCTCCGCCTGCCACATCTCCAGCTGGTTGATGGCAGACGACGGCAGGTAGTTCGCACCGGTCAGCCAGGGATGAGCAGCATACCAGGCCCTGGCCTTCGCCTCCGGCCAGCGCTGGCCCCATAATAAAACTACCTGGAAACACCCGATCAACAACAGCGGCAAAATGCGTTTGTACATACCTGTTATATTTTATTTTATTGCAGAATTAAATCTTTTCACAATCCATGCAGCACCGAAACTTTCGATCATACTCAGCGGGATGGCCCATACCAGGATGCTAAAAGGCAACACACCCAGGTTGCCGATAACCAGCCACATCATAACAAAGCCCGACACCCAGGCAAATACCGTTGTTTCCACCAGGCTAAACTTTTTACCAACCGCATGGATCAGGGAAGCAAACACGAGCGCCCATATTCCCCACACTGCCCCATTGACGGGTTTGGCCGGAAATACCAGTCCGATCTGTGCATAATGGGACGTCCATTCACCGGCCAGCAAAAACTGGTTGCGGAAAAATTCGGAGACACTTATCCAGGCCGTTGCCAGTAATATTGCTAAGAGGGTTTTAGAAAACGAAAACATGAGCGTTTATTGATAAGCATTCTGTTTATGGATTAGCATTGCTAAACTTATCGAATAATAATTTCATGAAATAGCCGCCCACTACACTTCTTGCCTGGAATCCCACCATTTTCCCGTTGGTCGTTTCGTGCCAGTCGCTCAGCGGCACGCGTGAACTCGTTTCCGTCGCAAATTTGTACACCGGGTGGATCAGCGCAAGAAAATCGTCCTGCTTCCCTGCCATCACGGCCGTCCAGAGAATCCAGTCCGACTTGGTATACGTCTTCCTGCTATCGAGTGGCAGACCAAATGTGTTTTGTTTTGTCAGGTAAAAAGCGATTTCTTTTTCAAGCACTTCTTTCCGAAACAGCTGCAAGCCGAGCACTTTGTCCCAAACGATATTATACTTCTGACTCCAGCTACCGCCTTTGTCGAACGTAAGTGCATAATGGTCGCCTTCATCGCACATGGTTTCCCAGCGCGCTGCCATGTCTTTCGCAATGCCATGGTACCGGGCAGCCGTGGCCGTATCACCCAGCATACCCGCCATCATTCCATAGGCACCGATGGCCACGATGGCTTTGGCCGACAGGTTGGCATTGCGCGCAAGATGCCCGGCAAAGTCATCGGTGCAAAGCTGGTTGGCCGGATCAAAACCTTCTTTCACCAGGAAATCCGTCCAGCCCGTGAGTGTAGCCCAATGCTTCTTAGCGTAGTCTGCATTGCCTTCTGCTTTTGCGATGGCTGCGGCCAGTATGGTCATGTTGGCCGATTCTTCCACCGGCATCCCTTCGCCATAAGTTTGTCCGTTGGCGATCGGGTATGTGCCGAGATCGTGTGCGGCAAAGGGTTGCTTCCACCGGCCGCTCTCGCTATAATAGAAAATACCGTTCAGCATTCCTTTCAATAAGGCAGGGTTGTACAAAAGGTACAGCGGGGCCGACGGATACGTGACATCTACCGTATTGACAGAGCCGTTGCTGAAGTTTTCTTTTGACAGAAACAGGATTTCACCATCCGGACTTTTTGTAAGCGTATGTGCGGCTATACTTTGGCGGTAGGCCATCTCACAAAGACGGGCATATTCTTCACCCCCTGCACGTACTGCATCGTCATGCAGCTGGCGGTTGAAAGCTACACAATGATTCAACACCACCTTATATTCGGCGAGCGCATGTTTCATTTCATTTTCCATGCTTGCATCGGCACGCAGGCGCCACCAGGGACGCAGGTTCTGCCCGAAATACTGTACATCGTACAACTCATCGTAACCAAGCAGGAACAATTGCTCCCGGGCAGCCGCGCCAACCTGTCCAAGATCACAGATGAACTGCAGATTGAGTTGTTTGCCTTTTGCGACCTGTGGTGCTGCGGCAAAGGGATCAGGCTGACTACCGGCCAGGGATATGCGCGTTTGCACATTCTTCCCGGTTTCCGTTCCGAGATAGCAGTAGCCCCAGTCGATCCGAAGATCGTCGCCTTTCTTCTGCAAAACCGGTTGTGCGGTAGTGCCCGCTTTCAGTAACTGCAAATTGCCGGAACGCAGGGCGCTGGCTGCCACTTCCTGGGCCGGCGTATTCACAGCGAGGTTCGAGGAAGCAGCCAGGCTGATTTGCACCCGATGCTGCTTACCGTCGTTCGACTGTATGCTGGCATTGATATAACTCACCGGGCGCGACATCAGATCCAGGTCATAGGCGAGCAGCGGCGAAGTGAACTGGAGTTGGAGATCAACTGCGCCACAGGTAAACGTATAGGTGGTTTGTGTTGCATTCATCGAAGCACTCGTTTGCAAGGCGGTTGTGCCCCATCCTTTCAACGGCTTCACTTCCTGCACGATGCCTGCATCCAGTTTGGCGCCACCAGCAGTATTTTCTACATGCACCGCGAGCAGATTGGTGCCACGGTGAAGGCTAAGCGCAGCGATGCTGTCGATCGGAACGTAGATATATTTTCCGCTGGTCCAGCCTTTCGCTGCAAACGCCAGCCGTCCATGCAGGTATACTTCTGCATTATCATCGTGTTGTAGTTTTAGCAACAGTGGACCTTTCGGCACACTGGTAAGATCAAATGACCTGCGTATCCAGATATCATGACTGGTCCACCGGGTTTTGTCTTCCTGTTGATTATCGCCAAATGGCGCCGCTCCCTTTTTCCAGGTGCTGTCAGGAAAATCCGGATTCACCCATGTTGCACCGGGCGTCGATTCGGTGTACTTCGAATAATATATTTGTTCATCCGATGCTTTTACAATACTGGTATAGGTTTTCTCCGGTGCGCCCATAAAGCGGTAAACGCGGCCGTCCACTTTTAACCAACCCTGCAATCCCTGGCTGGCACCTGTCCAATGCCGGGTAGCGCTGGAGCTAAGCGTGTCCGTTGCCGACCAAATACTGAAGTAAGGGTCATGCGTCACCAATGGCCAGGCCGGGGGATGATAGTCCTGCGCAAAACCGCTTAGGGTAAGCGAAGCAAATACCGCAAAGAGCAATAATGAAAACAGGCGCAGGGAAATAGAAAAGCGAAAGTTTATTTTCATACCGGGACAGCAGGCAGGCATCATAGTGAACTGAAATATTACAAATAGAAAACTCCGCAATGGCGGAAATGGCTGTTAAATGTAGAACATTCAGTGCGAAAAAAAATTATCGCAACGAGCCGTAAGAGCCAGCAACATCCATGCGCCTGGTTGCTGCTATATTCAATTCATGAATACGCATGGTACCCGACTGGTTCATTACCCGGTACTATTTTTCAAAAAAAAGCCGCCCAAAGGCGGCCTTTATTACTAATTGAAGTTGACAATTAGCGGGTACTGTCGCGCAGTGCCCTGATTTTGTCATGCGATGCTTTCAGAATACTTCTTTGTGCTTCCAGCATTGTACGGATATAACCCGGCACGGCATTGTCGGACGAAAGCGCTTCTTTATACGCATCCTGCGCGGCATCTTCGCCACGTTCGCAGTTTTCCAAAACAGATTTGCGGTCATGACCAGTAAATACTGCCTTTACATCCATCCAAGCCCGGTACAGCTTGCCGGAAGTGGTGGTGCCGGCTTCGAACTGTCCGCCCATCGACTGCACTTCTCCCGCGAGGTCGACGCGGATTTTCCTGCTCTCATCGATCATATCAAGGAACAGGGCTTTCAGATCAGCGTCGGCAAGCGCGAGTTCCTGTACAGCACGCTCGTAACCCACAATACGATCGTTGTTGATCACAACTAGGTCATTCAATATCTCAATGGTTTCTGTTGTTGTTGCCTGTTGCATACAATTTTTATTTTGGTGAACAATGGAAGAGGGACAGCAAGGAGCATGCCCGGCGAAATTGATGAGCAGATTCCCCAGTGCAGAACGGTGATTGTATACGAACCTTAAGTAATTTCATACATGCAGGAAAACCTCTTACTCGTGCTGGCATTGCTATTTGTAAGCTC
>JAGWTK010000200.1 GCA_028876035.1 Bacteroidota bacterium | reverse complement strand
TACTGGATTGAAAAACTTCAGCTGACCAACCATGTAGAAGGAGGCGCTTTCAGGCAATATTATCAATCGCCGCTGCAAATCCCCCACGCGGGTTTACCAGCAGGTTTCGCAGGGGACCGACCTGTATCCACTGCTATCTATTTTCTCTTGCAGGAAGGACAATTCTCGGCCATGCACCGCATCGCATCAGATGAAGTATGGCATTTTTATTATGGTGATCCACTCATTGTGTATGAGATCAGGCCCGATGGCGAATTGATATCACACCTGCTTGGCAACGACCCGATGCGTGGAGAAAGTTTTCAATGTGTTGTACAAGCAGGCAGCTGGTTTGGATCGATACCTGCCAATAACAGCGAATATGCATTGGTTGCCTGTACCGTGGCGCCTGGATTTGACTTTGCCGATTTTGCCCTGGCAGATCGCAAAACACTGCAGGAACAATTTCCGCAGCATACAGCCCTTATTGAGATGCTCACCCGTTAGCCGCGGGCTTGCTGTCTTCCACTTCTATATCAAAAACCAGCACACTATTGGGCGGAATTTTTGGAGAACGACAACGAATGCCATAGGCCAACGCAGATGGTATAACCAATCGAATGGCACCGCCCGTTCTGCACATCGAAAGCCCTGTTTGCCATCCTTTGATAAGTCGGCCTAATGGAAAGCGTGCAGGTTTCTCTTTTGTTTGATCAAATACCTCACCGTTCAGCAACATGCCGCGGTAGCGTACCTGTACCGTATCAGTACTATTTATCGAGCGCCCATGCCCTTGTTTTGAAATCGCGCAATACAATCCCTGGTAGGAGATCAGGCTATCCGCATGTGTTTTTCTCCAGCTTGCAATAGCAGCTTCATCAGCTTGTGCCTGGGCAAGACTATCTGCATTCTTCGTGAAATCGATCACCGGCTTTGCAGTGTCGACCAGTCTTGAAAACGTTTCCCCAAATTCAACGTTGCCTTTTTGAAAACCGCCATTCCAGAGGTAGAAGCCGTCGTCAACAACGCCTCCCCCATAGTCAATCCTGTCTCCTGCTTTTCCGGTTGCATCATACGAGAAGCTGGCTTTTGACAGTGGTAACCATTCGCCCTTTGCACTGCGAACCCATTGGTTGCTGAAAATCGCTTTGCGCTGTAATTGTCCGTTGACCCCATCAAAGTTTTCGACAAAGGAGTAAAGATGGCGAAGGGGTTCTCCGTCTTCGGGTGCCCGAAAGCAGGCAATCAGCTTCCATTGTTTTGTTTCCGGAACAAGAAAGTAACCGGTGTAGTAAGTTGCCTGCGACGCACTGTCGGGCAGGGCAGTTACCAGGAATGAATAGGTTTCGCCGGCCTTCCAGTTGTATACCCAGTGACTGTGTCCGCCCGTGCCCTCGTTACCAAAATCGCTTGCCTCAACACCGGTACCTTTTGCCAGCAGTTTTACCTTTTTTTCTTCTGCCACTTTGCTGCGATCGACCGCTTCGTTGCCCGCATCCCACACAGAAAAAATGATTCGCCGCTCGGTAGCACTGTTCACCTGCATTCCAAAATAACCGCGTTTGAATCCATCTGCCATAAAATAAGTATACAAAGGATCCATCGCTGGCGGCACTTTCAGCTCAGTGTAAAACGAAACCGCCTGCACCGTATCCGGTAATGGATACAGCAAGTGAACTGATGCGGCATTGCGCCGCGGTTGCGGGTTGTATTGAATGCCTTCAGTGGCTTTACCTTCCAGGATAATGGACTGAATGGCGGCTTGTTTGCCGGGCTTTCCGGTGAATGAAAGTTCAATGTTATAAAAACCCGGCGATGGAATTAATACAGTTCCTGCTGGCAATACGCGAAGTGAAGAACCCGGCGACGGCGGTAGTATAAATGTTTTAGAAGCACAGGCTACCTGTAAACGGGCGCTGCTGCCAAACTGCTGCATCTTCAGCGAAAGCTTCAGGGCACCCGACTGCTTTGCAAAAAAGTAGTAGCTGATTTTCTGGGTTGGATTCTTCCAGTTGGATAGTCCTTTTTCTTTCGTGAACAGCACACTTTCGCCCATGCTATCGGTTGCTTCTACCGGTATAGCATAACCGGTGTAAGCAGGTATCTCTACCTGCGCCATGGAAGCGAATGTACTGAGCAATAGAACAGCCAGTAAAATGGTGCGCGATTTATTCATCATATAACTCAATCAGTTTAACAGCGTCTATTGTTGAAGGGCAGCAATGATCCTTGGTGCCAGCATTGAAGACCATTGCGCATAAGCCTTCCCGGAAAAATGCAAATGATCAGACGCAACTAAAGCAGGATCGGCTGCTGCTTGTCTCGACGCAATCGTCACATCCAGGTAACCCGCATGGTATTCATCTACCAGCGATTTATTGATTGCATTGAATGCATCGATCTCCGACGCAATCTTCTTTGTATCGCGATCGCGCGCGAACGGCGTTACGCTGTAGTCGGGAATGGACAACACAATTACCCTCTCGGCCCTTCCACCTGCCAGTGCAATGGCTTTTGTTAACAGTGTTTTGAACTGGGTACGGTATTAATCGATTGATCTCACCTGGTATTGATTGTTCACTCCAATCAGCAGGGTAACAATATCAAATTGCGCATCCGGAGAAACCCCTGCGCCTACCCCTTTCAGCAAATCAGCGGTTGTCCATCCGTTCGTGGCGATTATTTTCAGACTGCACTCATAACCTTCACGTTCCAGCAGGGCGCTTGTTTGCGCTGCATAGGTTTGATCACTATCCACAGATGTGCCGATCGTATACGAATCGCCCAGCGCCAGCCACCTGCATGTGCCAGTTGTTGTTGTCATGTGCTTTGGAGAAGATGCGGTTTGTGCCCGGACACCTGCGGTACAAAGAAACAGCATGCCGCACAAAATGCCCCGTGTTAGCAACAGAAGTTTCATCCTGCAAATATTTTAGGTTGAGACCTGACTTATCGTCCGCCGCCGTTTGTACCTGAAATACAGGTACAAGGGTATGCCCAGTGCCGTGATGGCAAGTCCCAGCACCGAGTTCACGACCGGCGCAGTACCCGCGCGGTAGTTGCTGATATCATTCACAACGGTGCTCACCACATAGAAGGCGGCAAACAATATAAATAATACAGCCATCAGCGGGTAGCCAAATGCACGGTAAGGCCTCGCCGTATCCGGCATTTTTTTGCGGAGGACAAATATGCCGATGGCACCGAGCAGGTAGGCTACCCAGGAAACGAAGGTGAACATATCTGCGAGCATATCGAAAGAGCCACTCATCACTAATACCATGGACCATGCGCCATGCAGCAACAAGGCATTGCCAGGCGTGCGAAAACGGGGATGTTCACGGCCGGTCCAATTGAAAAATATCTTATCGATGCTCATTGCATAGGTGACCCTTGCCACCGACATGATGTTTCCATTGGTGGCACCAAATGTGCAGATTACAATCATGGCCGCTACCAGTGCAGCACCTTTGCTTCCCCAGGCAGCAGCGATGGCATCTGCTGCCACCAATGGCGATGCAGCCACTTTGTCTACCGGCAATACCCATAGATAAGCCTGGTTCACCAACACGTACACAATGATGCACAACAACACACCCGTAAACAGGCTACGCGGGATATTTCGCTGCGGATTTTTGATTTCTCCACCGAGGAAAGTAATGTTTACCCAGCCATCATAAGCCATGAATGCACCGGTAAGGGCACCAATTAAACCACTGAAAAGACTCATACCGTGTTTTGCAGAAGGGGCCTGGATAAAATTGGAGGCAGATCCATGGCCGGAGAAAAATATCCCTGCTACCAATGCCACTATCACGGCAATCTTTACGAAGGTGCTTACCACCTGCAACGCACTGCCCGCACGAACACTGAGGTAGTTCACCAGCGTCAGAACGACTATCATCCCTCCTGCAAGCGACTTTACACCAATGTTCTCGAGGGGATACAAATTGCCGAGTAACGGAATATGCCAAACAAGGCTATGTTCTGCACTGGTGCTCAAACGGGGCAGGTGTAAAAAGTAGTCGGCATACTGCGCACACACAAAAGAAATAGCCGCAACAGCAGCGGTATTGATCACGGAGAACGCAGCCCACCCGTATAAAAACGCTACGAACTTACCATACATATAACGGAAGTATACGTATTGTCCGCCCGTCTCCGGCAACATGGCACCCGCTTCCGCATAGATCAATGCGCCGGCCAGAGAGAATACGCCGGCAATGATCCAAACTACGGTCATCCATAAGGGTGAGCCGGTTTGCGAAGCCATGGAGGCGGGCTTCATAAAAACGCCGGAGCCAATAATGCTTCCGGCAATAATCGACACCGCCGCCCAGAATCCGATGGTTTGTTTGAGGCCGGCTTCTTTCATTTGCCCGCAGGTTAGTTTCGATGAAGATAATAAACCCTTCCGGAATCGATACTCGTTTTTAATCAGCTCCACCAGCGCATTCCGTTAACTTTGAACATATGAACCCGTTCTGGTCACAGATAATTACGCAAACCGTTTACCGCAAGAAAGCAGGAAAAGAAGAATTATCGCCATTTGAGCTGGCGAAAGGCATGCGCGCGTTAAAACTGCAGGGCTGGAAACTCGTGAAAGATATCGTGTTGATAGTACTGGGTATTTTTTCTGCTGCATTTGGCTTGAGGAGTTTTCTGTTGCCTGCCAACTTTATCGATGGGGGCGCCACGGGTATCGCCCTGATGATTTCTGAGCTGGCGCATTTCCCGTTGCCACTCGTGCTCGTCATCATCAACATTCCCTTCGTGATGCTGGGCTGGGTAGTGATTGATAAAAGTTTTGCGATTAAAGCAGGACTGGCAATTATCGGACTGGCACTGTGCACCGCATTCTTCCCTTTTCCGGGTGTAACCAGCGATAAGCTGCTGGTGGCCGTATTCGGCGGGTTTTTCCTGGGCGCGGGTATTGGTCTGTCGGTAAGAGGGGGCGCTGTACTGGATGGTACAGAAGTGCTCGCCATCTTCTTAAGCCGGCGCAGCAGCCTGAGCATCGGCGATTTTATTTTGTGTTTAAATGTGGTCATATTTGGATTCGCTGCCTGGCTGCTCTCGGTGGAAACAGCACTGTATTCTGTACTTACATACCTGGCGGCTTCCAAGACGATCGACTTTATCATCGAAGGCATAGAAGAATATACCGGCGTTACCATCATTTCCGTAAAAAGTGATGCCATCAGAAAAGCCATTGCAGAAGAAATGGGAAGAGGTGTTACGGTATACCGCGGCAAAAGAGGTTTTGGCAAGAGCGGCGATAGTTACGATTCGGACATCGTGTATACCGTTGTCACCCGGCTTGAAGTGAGTAAATTAAACGGCATCCTTGAACGAATCGATTCCAATGCGTTTATCGTTATGACAGCCGTGAAAGATACCCGGGGCGGGATGATTAAAAAAAGAAGACTACACTAATATCAGCGCTTTTGGATTGTAAAGCTGTAATTCACACCGATTGATTTTACGGCATCATACACGGCGTTCGCAATATCGAGGAAACCGCCCGACCCGGTGAACCTGTATTCTCTTGCACCTTCTTCCAGTTCCCGCCGGTTCCGGGTTTTCAGCCGGAACCGTGCTTTTTCCATGGCAGCATCCAACGCATCATAATCGGTTACTGCTGCTTTGGGCAAACGGACACGGGTTGTATACTGTTCCATAGTAGTGATTGTTGCTGCAAATTAGGCGCTGCCCGATCCGTTGAAACTGACGCTTGTTGGGCCTGCACCTGATCCTGCGCAAGTTTAGTTCCTATGGGGCTTCCATACAAAAGGTATCCGGTCGCTTTTGTTGCATTACCGCATTGCGTTGATAGTACTTCGGACTTCAGCACTTTCTTTTACCGGGTTTCTGCACACGTGAAAAACTGCGAACGGCCAGTATATTTTTATTTGTCCTGCAGCCGGGCATAGTTGCCATCGGAACAAACCAGGCAATCAGCCAACAATGGTCATTGCAAACCTTGGTACGTGAAGAATAATTTAGTCGACTGCATTCATAGACAACTGATATTGGCTTGCTCCACTACGTCATTTTTTACAGCTTTATTCTTACGGTACCTGGTAAATGCTAATAAATCCCGATAATTGCAGGAACAAATACCTTCCCATGCAAAAGATTTACCTCAGCGATTCAGGCCCGAAAGTATCGCCCGCGATCTATGGGTTTTACCGCTGGACAACGAGTGAGCCCGATACGCAGCAGTCCATGGAAAAGATTGTTAACCTTTGCCTGGAACTCGGCATCAATACATTCGACCATGCCGATCGCTATGGCTCCTACCAATGCGAAGAAATCTTCGGCCAGGTAATGAGTACGAAATCATTCAAACGCGAGGATGTGGTATTGTTTACCAAGTGCGGATTACGGTTGCCCGACAAAGCACAGCCCGGTATCCGCGTGAAGCACTACGATACATCGCGCGAACATATTATTAAGAGCGTAGACAATTCGTTGCGCAGGTTGCGGACAGATTATATCGATATATTCCTGCTGGACCATCTCGATCCGCTGTCTAGCCTCGAAGAAACCGCGCTTACCCTGGTGCAACTCCGCGACTCCGGCAAAGTGAAAAACGTGGGCGTTACCAACTTTTCCGTGTTCCAGCACCAGCTGCTGGCCTCCTACCTCCGTGTTCCCATCGTTACCAATCATATCGAACTAAACCTGCTGAATACGGCGGCGCTCGACAATGGCCAGGTAGACTATATCAAACAACGTTACATGCGCCCGCTGGCATCTTCACCGCTGGCAGGAGGAAGAATCGCAAACGGCACAGATGAACACGCGATTCGGGTGCGGCGCAAGCTCGTTGAAATTGGTGCCCGGTACAATGCCGACATTGAATCCATTGCCGTTGCCTGGCTGGTAAAGTTTGGGGCTTTGCCGCTGATCGGAACCACCAGCGAACAACGCATCCGGAACATTGTGAATGCATTCTCATTAGATCTTGACCGGCAGGACTGGTACGAGCTCTATGCCGCTTCAAGAGGGGAACTATAAATAATCTCTGTTTCATAAAACCCCTGCGATGTTCGTCAGCAGGGTTTCCG
>JAGWTK010000199.1 GCA_028876035.1 Bacteroidota bacterium | reverse complement strand
ATTGGTGTCCGGGAAAAACTGAAACGATCGATGAAAACTAGCATCAGGTGAGTCTTTGAGGGACTTGATGGAGTTTGGGGGTTGAAGTTGTGAAGTTGACACCAGTACCCCGATAAGCCGCCTTCTTTTTCCGTGGGCTTTGTTGAACTGTAGAAATAGTTGTCGGTTGAAACCCTTGATACTGCCCGGCTTTAATAGGCAAAGGAAAAAGTAGCGGCGTTCGGGGTACGAAGCCCGCCGGCTATGAGGCGATCTATCAAAAAAATTAACCGGACAATAGTGCGTTTAAGGTTTAAAGTTCTTTACGTGAAACGGCGTAATCAGGCATGAGCTTACGGCTGTGCCGGCACTCATACCATGCACAACTTTTAAGGATCCCCGTATGTTTTGCGATGATTCCAATTTTTCTCTCGTCTCGGCGTACGTAGATGCACACAAGGCATGCCGGAGGGTAATAATCATTGCTGCACAGAACAACCTTAAACCTTAAACTCTTAAACTTTTCAACCCGCCTAAAAGGCGTTCTTCCACATCATGCTTTCGACAGGCTTATTCGGCTGCCCGCTGTACTTCGCATCTTTTTTTCGGTTATACGCCACCGCTATATCGCCTTCTACGGGAAAGTAGATAAGTTGACCGATGGGCATTCCCTTGTAAATCCGAACGGGCTGCTTCACGGAGATTTCGAGGGTCCAATTACCGCAGAAGCCTACGTCGCCTTTACCGGCAGTGGCGTGGATATCGATACCAAGCCGGCCAGTAGAAGATTTGCCTTCCAGGAATGGCACATGTGCATGCGTTTCGGTGTATTCGGCCGTTACGCCCAGGTAAAACACCTGCGGTTGCAGGATGAAACCTTCCTCCGGTATTTCGAAGTAATCAATTTGGTTGTGCTTTTTGGCGTCCAGGATTTCATCTTTGTATTTGGCAAGCCATTTGCCAAGATGAACATCGTAAGAATTGCTGCCGAGGCAGTCCCTTTGCCAGGGTTCGATTTTGATGGTGCCTTTTTCCATTTCCTCGAGAATGCGGGTATCCGACAAAATCATTGTACAGCAGGGTGGTTTTTGATGAACAGAAAATTAGTGTTAAATCTGCAAGCTAAAATCTTAAAGCTTTTCATTGCCTTTAGTTTATCAACATAATATCAACGAGGCCACACGAATGGGTGTATGGCGCATCACTGAACCGGAATCCTTCTTTCTTGAAAAAGTGCCCATAAAAAAAGATGTGACGCATCCGCATAAACGCCTGCAGCACCTCGCCGGCCGCTACCTTTTACCTTATCTTTTCGAAGGATTCCCGCTGCACGAAATACAAATTGCAGATACGCGCAAACCATTCCTCGAAGATGAACAATATCATTTTTCCATTTCTCACTGCGCCGACTATGCAGCTGCCATCGTTAGTGTTACCGATCGCGTAGGCATCGATATCGAACTCGTAAAACCTGCCATTGAAAAGGTAAAACATAAATTCACCACGGCCGACGAACTTGCCTTCCTCAATGGCGAATACCGATCGTTTTTGCACCAGTTCGGACTGGAAAAGAAAATTGAACAGGAATTCCTGACATTAATCTGGAGTGCCAAGGAAACGATGTTCAAATGGTATGGTGAGGGACAAATGGACTTCCGTCGTCATATGCAGTTGAATGGTGCTGTTCATTTCTCCGATGATGAACAAATAACGCTTCCCTTTCTCTTTACAAAAAATCAAATGCGTTTCTTAAATGTGCAGGCGAGGATGTTTGGGGAGTTTGTGCTGGCGTGGCTCCATACTTAGTTTGAAAGTTTAATGTCTAAGGTTTAAAGTTGCTTCTGTGCGGCAGCGTGTGCTTTTCATAAAGCGGCAGGGTTTGCAACTCCGCGTCGCTAAAGCGTCAATTTCGGTGTTGCACATAGGGAACTTTTAAACATTTAAACTATTAAACTCTTAAACACTTCAGTCCAACAAATGCTCATCCTCATCCCCAATCGCCAAATCAATATTCTCCTGCCCCGCAATCCCTTCAATCGATCCGCGGATATGTGCCGCATTCAGCAATACTTTTTCCAGTTGCTTCTCACGTGCCTTCCAAAGTTTTTCCATTGCGTCGCGTTCCTTTTGGATGGATAGTTTCATACTCATGAAGCCCTCCCGCACGGCTTTCCATTGTTCAGCGAATTCATTGCCGGTAAGATAGTCGTATAAGAGATGCATTTTGTCGCCGCGGTTTTGCTGGCTGCGGGCAGCAGTGTGTACTTTAATAATGCCATCGCGCAACAAAGCGATCATGGCCCGCGCTTCCGTGAACCGGCAGATCCACACCCCATTTTTTTCGCCGAAAGCTTCCATGTCTTTGGGCATGGCCTGTGTTACAATCACGGCCATATCAGCACCCAGGCTGCGCATATCGGCTTTCAGTTTTTCAATCCATTCAGGAGAGAAATCGCGGGTGCGTTTGCTTTCATAAATGATCTTGCCGCATTCCTGTCCGAAGTTATTTCGCACTGTTTGTATGCAATCGGCACCCCGCACGCCTTTACCCACTTCTACCACCAGGTCGAAGGGGAAGGCGGCCTGCAGCATGGCTTCCAGTGCCAGTTCCTGTACTTCGCCCTGCAATTGCATCGAACCCTGTTCGGCCTTGCGCCGCATTTCTTCTGCCAATTTTTTTTGGTCTTCCAATTGCTTTTCCAATTCCCGCATTTTCAATACGAGGTCATTTTCCCTGGCCGCCGTCTTCTGTTCTTCCAGTTTCCGCAACTCTTCGGTAAGTCGTCCACGCTCTTCCTGTAATTTCTTCTGAACGGAAATTTCAAGTTCTGCTTCACGGTTCTGTAGCGCCTGTTCCTTTTGTAAAAACTCCAGTTCTTTCTGCCTTGCCAGTTTTAGTTTTTCTTCGTTGTCTTTGTTGTGTTGTTCCAGCAATACCAGCTTATGTTCAAAATCGGCACTGATGGATTTCCGTAAGCTGGCTTCTACCTGCTGTTGTACCAATTGCCGCTGTTGCTGCAGCTGCTGGGCGTATTCTGCCTCTTTTTTGGAACTCAGCGCATTGAACTCGGCCTCCTTACGGGCCAATTCGGCATCCTTCTGCTTTTTGTACTGAAGCATTTGCTCCCGTAACTCTTTCTTTACCTCCTCCGATACCGCCTCCTCCATGGGAAACTGGTGACCGCAATTAGGACATTTTATATCTGTAGCCATGAATGCTCCTCGTTTTGAACCACAAGTTTACGAAAACTGCCGCCGGCACCCGTTCCTTTGTAATCCGGATTAGCGGTTTGTTCATGAAAGATTAATAATAGATATTTGGTATATTCGGGATAACCATTAAACCCTTTGCCGCGGGCGACCCGTCTTCCCGACTGGTCTTCAACCCTCAGCAAACACATCGCCGGTTCAACCCTCATCAGGCCCTGATATTTTTGACCAAAATTCAAATATGTTCAAAAATACAAGTACTTTTGCGGGTCTTTAATAGTCAGTGCAATACACCGATTTTTTAAAAGAAATTGCCCATGCAAAAAAACTTACAGCAAAAGATTGCCAGGTACAAAGACGTAGCCGAGGTGAAGGCAAAAAATCTGTATCCCTATTTTCGGGTAATTGAGTCGGGCCAGGACACCGAAGTGAAGATCAATGGTAAGCGTATGCTGATGTTTGGTTCAAATTCCTACCTGGGTTTGACCTGCCACCCCGCCATCAAAGAAGCTGCCAAGAAAGCAGTGGATAAATACGGTTCCGGTTGCGCCGGCTCCCGGTTCCTCAATGGTACCCTGGACATTCATATTGAGCTGGAAGACAGGCTCGCCAGGTTTACAGGAAAAGAAGCAGCAGTGACTTTCAGCACTGGCTTCCAGGTGAATCTGGGCGTTTTGTCCAGCATTGTTGGCCGTAACGATTACCTCTTACTCGACGAATACGACCACGCTTCCATTATCGACGGCAGCCGTCTTGCTTTCGCCAAAGTGATCAAGTACCGGCACAACAACATGTCGGATCTCGAACAAAAACTCTCCAACCTTCCGGGTGATGCCGTAAAACTGATTGCAGTTGATGGCATTTTCAGCATGGAAGGCGATATCGTGAACCTCCCCAAAATTGCAGAACTCGCGGATAAGTACGGTGCCAACATCATGGTAGATGATGCCCATAGCCTGGGTGTGATCGGTGAAAAAGGTGCCGGTGCTGCTTCTCATTTTGGTTTGACGGATAGTGTTGACCTGATCATGGGAACTTTCAGTAAATCGCTCGCTTCCCTCGGTGGATTTATTTCGGGGGATGCAGCTACCATCGATTACCTGAAGCACAATGCCCGTGCACTCATTTTCAGTGCCAGTATTACCCCGGCTTCTGCCGCCAGCGCCCTCGCTGCGCTCGACATCATTGAAACGGAACCCCATCATATTACGAACCTCTGGAACAACACCCGGTACGCAAAAAAGCTGCTGGAAGAAAACGGCTTCGATCTCGGTAACACCGAAAGCCCCATTTTGCCCATATACATCAGGGACAACGCCAAAACCTTTATGGTGACGAAGTTCCTGGAACAGCATGGCGTGTTCGTAAACCCGGTGGTATCGCCGGCGGTTCCGTCTGATGCATCTTTGATTCGCTTCTCGCTGATGGCTACCCATACCTTCGGCCAGATCGAAGAAGCCGTAGACAAACTGGTCAATGCTGCTGCGTATGCGGGCCTTGAACTTGTCAAACAAAATGCATGAAAAAAATTGAATCGGTAGGTTCTGCCAAAGCCCTGGCAGCCTTTATCGACTATCCCCACGACCTGTACAAAAACGACCGTAACTACGTACCAGAACTTTTTATCGCACAGCGCGACCTGTTAACACCGGGAAAACACCCCTTCCACGAACATTCGTCGATCCAGTGTTTTCTTGCGTACGACGGAACCACTATCGTGGGCAGAATTGCCGCCATCTGGAATACGAATCACAACGAATTCAACAATACCAAAGACGGGTTCTTTGGCTTTTTTGATTGTATCAACAACCAGGAAACTGCCAACCAGTTGCTGGATACCGCCGCCCGCTGGGTTAAAGAAAAAGGTGCGGAACGTATCATTGGTCCGGTCAACTTTTCTACCAATGAAACCTGCGGACTGCTGATCGAAGGTTTTGATTCGCCGCCTGTAGCCATGATGACCTACAACGCACCGTATTACCGCGATCTGCTCGAAAAATATGGTTTTGGGAAGAAGACGGATTTGATTGCATACCATTTCAACGTTTCCGAACGCGACGAATCGCGTTTGGGCAAAGTGGATTTAATCAAACAAAGACTGGAAAACAGGGGTATTCAATTCAGACCCATCAACCTGAAAAAGTTCAAAGAAGAGGTTGACCAGATACGCACCGTGTACAATTCTGCCTGGGATAAAAACCTGGGGTTTGTTCCCATGACAGAGAATGAATTTAAATACCTCGCAAAGGATCTCAAGTTGATCCTCGACAAAGACTTTTGCGTGGTAGCAGAGCACAATGGCAGGATGGTGGGCTTTAGCCTGGCCATACCGGACGTGAACCAGATTCAGATTAAGATAAAAAAGGGTCGTCTCCTGCCAACGGGTATTTTTAAGCTATTGTTTGGCAAGGGAAGTATTAAAAAGATTCGCATCATCACACTCGGTGTAATTGAAGGGTATCGCAAGATGGGCATTGAAACCGTGTTTTATGCAGATATCATCAAACAGGTGGTGCGCAAAGGCATATCAACAGCTGAAGCATCCTGGGTGCTCGAAGAGAATTACCTGATGAACAAAGCCATTCAGGATATCAACGGGCAGCCCTACAAAAAGTACCGGATTTTTGAAAAACCAATATGAAAAAGAAACTGCTGATTACGGGCGCAAGTGGATTCCTCGGCTACCATCTAATCGAAGCAGCTCTTTCTGAAGAATACGAAGTAATTGCAGGCGTACGCGCCTCCAGCAATATAAACCACCTGGATAATAACAGGGTAAAAGTTTTACCGCTTAACCTGTCGGATATTGCCTCTACCCGTGCTGCCTTGGCAGCCAACGATATCAACTATATTATTCATGCCGCTGCGCTTACGAAAGCCAAACAGCAAAAGGATTACGATTTTGCCAATGCCACGCTTACCACAAATTTGGCGGAGGCGGCCGGACCCAACCTGAACAAGTTTGTATTCATCAGTAGCCTGGCGGCCCTCGGTCCCTCCCAAGACGGAAAACCGATTGCAGAAGACAATCTGCCACAGCCGGTCACTTTCTATGGAAGAAGCAAGATGCTGGCAGAGTCTTACCTGCGTACAATGCCGAACCTGCCCTTTATAGTTTTCCGGCCAACGGCTGTGTATGGTCCCCGCGAAAAAGACCTGCTGGTGGTTGTCAAATCGGTGTTAAAAGGTTGGGAAACGTATATCGGCGGCAACGAACAACAGTTAAGCTTCGTCTATGCGAAAGATATGGCGGCCCTGGCCGTCAAAGCACTTTCGGCCAATGTATCAGGCCGGTTTTACAACGTGAGCGATGGCAATGTATACAGCCGGTATGCATTTGCCGAAGCCATCAAAAAAGCAACTGGTGTAAAAACAAGGCGACTGCAATTACCGCTGGGATTGGTAAAGCTTGCAGCGGCCACAATGGACAAGCTTTATTATTTCAGTGAGAAGACGCCCTTGCTCAATCTTGATAAGGTAAATGAACTTACCGCGCCGGACTGGTCCTGCAGCATCGAACGCTGCAAAGCGGAACTGGATTTTGCGCCTGCCTGGGATCTCGACAGGGGCATGCAGGATACGCTGGAATGGTACCGGAAGGAGCGCTGGATTTAGGGCCAAAAAAACGGCTTATGAAATGGATGGCAGGGCAGCTCGCATCCTGTGCGGGAATCGGATATGTAAAAGGAGGGGGAACGGTAGCCGCTGCCGTCTACACGCTTGCCTGGTATTTTACTTCCCTCGGACAATATTTGTACGTGCAAATCGTCGTACTACTGGTAATGTTGGCAGTTGGAGTATGGTCGGCCAACAAAATGGAACAGTTTTGGGGCAAAGACAGCCACCGTGTGGTAATTGACGAAGCGGCAGGAATGTGTATCACTTTGTGTTGGATGCCGCACCAATGGCCGTATGCGCTCGCC
>JAGWTK010000198.1 GCA_028876035.1 Bacteroidota bacterium | reverse complement strand
TGGGAATGACCATGAGTCCACATAGGTACATGGTCATTTTTAGTTTGGTATTGGTCGACTGGTTTATATGGAAGAACGCGATTATCAGGCAACCAATGGTGGTTGAACGGGAACCAGTGAGTACAACCGCATAAAGGAGGATCAAAATTGCAATGATGATGAGCACCCGTTGTCCTTTTTCATACAGGCAGAAAATATAGCAGCTAACTCCTACTGCTGCCAGCATGCCGAGTTCATTCGGGTTCATGATAAAACCGCCCAGCCTGAATTCAGCTCCCTCGTGCGACATTCGCATGAAAACGTCGGGATTAACGAAATAGCCGATCACAAAAATCAGGATCAACATGAAAATTCCGTTGGCCATGATCTTGTACATGCGGATCTTATTGCCGGGAAAGTAATGATCCAGCAGGATGAAGGAACCAATGAAGAAATACGAGAATACCAGGCTTTCGATATCCATAAACCATTGCAGCGCCGAATAATCCGGTTCACCACTCCAGAGAAATGAAATCATGCCCAGGCCCAGGTAAGCCATGTACAATACGGGCGACATCAGGTTGATCCAGCTGAAGGAGCCCACGGCTCCCCTGTTTTCAATTTGACGGAAGATTTTATATACCCAAATGGTCATCAGCAGGCGCGACACGAGTTTGAATATTTTATTAAAGCCTGCGCCATCGCTCCAGGCAAAATACCCAGCCACCATACCCGTAAACACAATCAACAGCAGGATGTTAATCTTGCGCAGGAATTTGCGATGGTCGGTATCGTGTCGTTTCAGTCCCATGGAAATTTAAACAGCCATTCGCGTTTGGAGTTGTGAAATACCGATCGATGCTGCGATCGGCTTGTGGTAAAATGCACTGGTATAGATGTTGTTGAATTGTTGCAGTATCTGCTCCCAGTTGAAAACTTCGTTGATCATATGAAGGGCGTTCGTTTGCAGCAGCGGCAACTGGTGGTATTCCATCATACGCTTGTACTGATCCTCCAGGCCTTCCGCAAAAGCGGCTGCGCTGAGTTCAGGCATCGCATACCCCGCGTTGTAACGGGCGATGTATTCATCTGTATTGGTGGCCGCAGATACGATACAGGGAAGACCGAGTGAAGCCGCTTCAACAATAGTGGCAGGCAATCCATCGGTTCTGGAAGGGTGTACAAATACATGGCTGCGTTCAAGAGCCGCTACTTTTTCTTCGCCAAACAAACTTCCGGTGAATACAATAGCATTACTTAAACCATATTCATTTACCTGTTGTTCCAGTAACTTCCTTTCTTTTCCGTCGCCAATGATGATCAACTGTGACTGAGGGAATCGCTGGTGGAATTGCCGGAATCCCTCCAGCATGATATCAAGTCCTTTGGGGTAGATGGCAATTCGTCCGCAATACGCTGCAGTGAACACAGCTGGCTTTACCGCGCTGAGGGTTCGTTGTGAAGGGGTGAAACCGTAGGGGATCAACACCGACTTACTATTGTTATAGATATCCCCCAGTCCTTCCCATTCGGTTTTTCCAAGGAGATGAACCGCTGCCATCCTGTCCAGCAGTTTCCTTTCAAACAGGTGGAAGTAAATTTTTTTTCGAAGCGGGTTTTTCTGCATCATCACCCGGTTGTATGTACTATGCGGTGTAAGGATAAACGGGATTTGTTTTTTTTGCAGGAAAGCACTCAGGCTGTAAAACACCGGCAGGAATGCACCGTGCAGGTGAACCACGATATGATTCTTTCGTTTATCGAGTGCCCTTTTAAGGGAGGGATCCAGTCCAAAAGGATTACGCGATGCTTTAAACAAACGGGTTGTAAACGGACGGGGCGGATAATCATGCACGGGATTCGCAGTGATGCCCCATACTTCCACTTTATAACCCAGGCGCACCTGGTTAGATGCCATTTCGTGCACCACCCGGTTAACCCCATTCATCCTTTCCGGATTCGCCTTTCCTAGTATGACGTGAATAACTTCCATGTGATTACTTTTTTACGGTTGAGAATTATCAGCCAGTAACTCACTACCAGCAGCTGTGTCACGAACAGGCCTGTCAGCACGCCCGTTAACGCCCAGGTTCCTATTAACCACCTTGCTGTAAGCAGGCTAAAGGCAGTGGCAATGAGGTAACCAATAAAATAATGCTGGTTAAGGAGTTTTACACGCAGGGCAATACGAATGGGCAATCCGCTAACTATGATCACATAATTCGCGACAAGTCCATACATCACGTAGACATATCCCGCATAAGACGGTCCGCCGGACAGCAGCAACAGCTGTTTCGCAAAAACCGTAACGAGCAGTAGCACGGGGGCCATGGCCATGAACGATTTCAGCAACACGCGTTTAATGAATCCGCGGAACGCGCTCCCGTCATCGCAAAGCCGGGACGCAGCCGGGAGTGCGTAATTCTCGACAGCCTGCAAAAGGACATTCAGCAGTCCGAAAATGTATTGCGAGAGCCTCAGTGCGCCCAATGCGGCGGCGCCGAGCCACCAGCCCGCCGCAACCACAAAGAAATTGCCCGCAAACCACTGCAGCAGGGCCGACAACAGCATCCAGCCGCTATGTTTTTTGTGCAGGTCAAGTGCAAAGCGAATGTTTGACAATGACAAGCGACCGGGTCGGATCCATACAATGCCGGCGATGACCGATGGAAGGAAAGTGAGTGAAATGGCCCAGCAGGTAAGGGTAAGCGTTAGCCGGCCATTCCAGGCAAGATAGGCCAGTACCGATAATTGTAAAAAATTAGTAATAACGTCTACGCCCAGGGCCTTTGCTTCCTTACGCTGGGTGAGCAATACCTTGCGGAGAAAATCCTGCAGCAGGTATAGGCCGGTACCCCAAAGGGCGGCGAAGAATACCTGTTCATAGCCACGCACTGCTGCGGGCAATAGCCAGAACAAGAGCAGCGCGATCAACGATAAGGATGTGTAGATAGCCAATTGCAAGTAAAATAACCCGCCTGTATAACGTTGCTGGGTAACCGCATCGAAACGGGCCAGCATCACCTGGTAGATGCCCGATGAACCGGCCTGTTGCAGCGACATCAGGAACAGCTGGATCAACACAATTGCTGAAAACTGACCGTAGCTGTTAATGCCCAGCGCCCTTGCTACAATGATATTAGTAAGAAACGCAGATGCGCTCACCACTGCCTGGTCGCCAAGTACCAGGATCTTGGGCAGATGTGTATGGAAGCGCTTAATCATTTTTTGAATCGGTCTCGTACCCGGTTAACGATTGATTTTATTTTTCTCAGGTAAAGTGGTAGTAGAATAGGTGTTTTCTTTACGTAGCCGAAAGCCTGGGTTATTACATTGGGCGTATAGCCGTCCCTGTTCAGTATAAACTGGATATTGGTAAGGCCTGTTTTTTCTTTCAACAGATCGGTCTCCTCTACCCTTTTCAAATTGGTTCGCCGGCTGTCGAGGATCAGCAGGTTGGTGCTGGCCAGGCTCATAGTCAGCAAGCTTTCGCTGTGCGTACTTATCGCCAGGTTTTTTATTATGATCACTTCGTACTGTTGTTGCAGCTCGTCGATGGTTGCCTGCAATAATTTTGGCTGGCGCCAGTTCGGATTGATGGCAGGCAAGGAAAGATAGTCGGCACCACGCAGGTTGCCGGCATCCCGGCCGGGGCTGGTGTCAAGCAGCAGCGTTTTTTTACCAAGACCTTGTACGGCTTTCGCAAGTCCTGCCGCAGTTGCAGCCTTTCCTTCGCGGTAGCCGTAAGACGAGATGGCTACAATTGAACCATTCACGAGTTGCTTCTTCACATGTAAATCGATGGCAACTTTATCAAAAACGGGGATGGCTTGGGCAGGCTTTCGGAAATACGGAAGTTTGGCAAAAATGGGTGTGTCGGAATTTTTCTGGATATTATAGTCGTTGTTCACCCGGTTCTTGATGCCATGTACGAGGTAGATCAAAAAAGTTCCGCCCACAAATCCCAGGAACCCCGCCAGTACTTTCAACAAACCGGGATTGGGGGAAACGGGTTTGGAGGCTACTTCGGCAGGTGAAATGATGCGGTGAAAAGAAAGACTGGCGGCACGCGCAATTTCGGCATCCGTCTTTTTCTCCCGGAGGAAACGGTAATTCTGATCGTTCAGGTTGAAATTTCTTTCAAGAATGGTCATATTACGATCCTTGTTTGGGAAGGTGGCAAACTCTGCTTCTGCCTGGCGAATGCTTTCAGCCAGGTCGTCGTACTTAATTTGAAGGTTAGTGCGTGTGTTTTTAACACTCTCGCGCAAATAGGAAAATATATCGGCCAGTTTAGTGTCAATGATCTTTACCTTTTCACTTTCAGGGGTGTATTTCAGGAGCAAATCATGCCTGTCTGACTGCAACTGTTTTACTTTCTTAATCATTTCGGTAGACAGCAGGTCGTTGAAAGTTTGAAAGTTGGGTGCCAGTTCGGCAAAATTGTTCTGACCTCGTTCAACATAGGCGTCAAGGCTATCAATGGCCACCAGGTCCATTTGCAATCCGGACAGGTGATTTTTCAGCTCCGAAATCTTTTTCAGGTTGGTTTCTGTTTCCTGTTTTATGCTAATCACGTTTCGCTGCGTTCTGTATTTCTCCAGCGCATCTTCTGCATCTACCAGCTGTTTGCTATAACGATTCACTTCCTTATTAAGGAAGTTCACCGTTGTATCTGCGGAACTGTACTTTTCAAGGACATAATCTTCTATATAGGCTTCTGAGATAGCGTTCACGATGTCGGCTGATTTCTGGGCAACCGGCGTTTTGTAGGCGATGCGCAGGATGGGCGATTCTTTATCGAGGAACATCGCATCCAGCTTTTCGCTGATTTCGGCTACCAGTTTTTCTTTCGAATTGATGGTGAACTCGTACCGGTCATTGATAGGGATCCGCGGCTTCTCCCGCAGCAATGAATCGTTTCGACGGAAGAAGAAGTCAACCCCGGGAAGCTTCAGCAGGTGATTGAATTTACCCTTTACCAGTACGCCGCGCGGGTTCCGCAATTCAACCAGCGAGTCGCCGGTAATCGTTAGTTTAAAAGTACTATCGTAGATGTGGTCGTCGTAAATGCGGTAATCGAACAGGAAAGGACGGTCCTTATACAATTCTGTTTTGTGCACATCTCCAATCCGGTATTCAGTAACATTAATATCGATCTTTGCGAGTGCCCTTGAAACAACCACATTTGACTTAAGCATTTCTACCTCGGCGGCTATTTTCTGTGAAGTGGCAAATACATCGAAATTCCGGTACAGGTTTGCATGCGCAATGCCAATCGCTGCATCTGCCAGTTTTATTTTCGCCACGCTTTCGTACATCGGCGTTGCATACTTGAGGTATTTCTTTGCCGCCATTACACCTACCACCATTACCCCAATGATGATGGGAAGTCCCCGGTAAAAGGGACGCAGCATATTCAGGGTCTGACGGGAATCGCTCATAAGGGCTTAAAAAAATGTTTTCAGGATCAGGATTAGGGTCGTAACAGCCGAGGCTGCAGGAATAATGGTAGAACCTGCCCGCTTGTCCCATTCCTTGCTCTTACGGGATGGGACATACACGATATCACCGGGCATGATTTGGATATTATCAGCGCCAAAGGCATTCATTTTTGTGAGGTCGATAGATATGCTGTGTACTTCTTTGTTCACGGTTCGTATTACCTGCACCTTCGCCTTGTTTCCATACATTTCAATGTCTCCGGCCTGTCCAAGAACGTCCACCAGCGTATTGTTTTCTTTCTCGAGGTGAATCTTTCCTGCATTCTTCACATCGCCCAGAATAGTGACTTCCCGGTTCAGAATTTTAATGTCGACAACGGGGCGAACGATCGTTTTTGACAGCATGTTTACCAATGTATCCTTCATCGCGAGCACGGTAAGTCCTTCTACATGAAAATCGCCCATTTCCGGGATAGGTATATTACCCCTGCCATCTACCATCACCCATTTCCCGTATCCTTCACTTGAATTGTAAATGCCATAAATAGATCCAATACTGATCTCATCGTTGTTCCAGATGCTGATACTGATTTTATCGTTTTTCCGGATGCTGTACTGCCAGTCGGATGACACATTATAAAAGCTGCTGTCAATTCTTTCCGCCTGTTTCGTGCCCTGGAAATAGTTCTGGGTTTTACAGGACGAGAACAACATAATGGTCAGCGCAAGGGCCAGTTGGTATAGGGTAGGTTTCACGGGAACTGCTTTATTTGGCAAACATTTTCTGGAAAAAGAAGAATCCCGACAAAACGCCAATGGCTGCCATTGCCCGTTTCAGGAAGCCGCCTTTCTTCCTGTTCAGCATTTCCCGCAGCAATTCCACTTTTTCCATCGCGACTTTTATTTTATCCTCTGTAAAGTCTTTCTTTACGATATAGTCGAATGCGCCATACTTGAGTGAGTTGACCGCCACCTGGATAGCATCCTGCCCCGAAATAAAAAGCACGATGATGTTTGGATTGAACCGCTTTATTTTCTTAAGGATATCGATGCCATTGAGGTTGTCCATCTGGTAATCCAGGAATATCACTTCCGGCTGCCGGGTGAGCTCGTGCAAACAGTCTGCACTCTTGTCGAAAGTGGTTACATTGATATAACCCAGGTTACCCAATACTTCGCGGTATAATTCAAGGCAAAATGGATCGTCGTCTACGAGAAAGATTGAAATGGCGGACTTGTTATTCATACTTGTTGCTTAAAATTTTTTAATGGAATTGTCACTGGTATATCTACGTACGTGCCAGATGTGAGCGGCCTTCGATACCAGCGACTTGCGTTGGAATTCAAACACGAATGATTCCCGTTGGCGGAAGATTGTCTGTTGAATGGACAGCACTACCAATTGTAGACTGGGAATAAATAACAGCAGGGAGACTTTTGCCCGGTTGTAGACAATGGCGCCTGACATAGGGCGAAGCAACGAGCATCGCCGGGGAATGTTCTTCATGAATGATTGGATTTAAGTAAATAATTGCCAGGCTGCGATAAAATACCCGTTAATTATAACTGTAAAAAAACTACCCCGGGCCGCGGTATGCAATAGAAAATACCTGAGAAAAGCGTCGGTACCTGCTGAAGCTTTCTGTCGATGAAACTTGATAAGCGGGCAGGGAAGGTATTAGAAAATAAAAAGCAGGCTTC